>NZ_SCMZ01000009.1:0-102519 GCF_005503285.1 Sphingomonas sp. 2SG | reverse complement strand
CCCCCGGCGTGCCTTCCACCCCCCTCCTAGCGTCCCTCCGCCACGCGCAATAGAAAATCGCGAACAGCCACCGAAGAAAGTGGCCTAACCACCGCGCAGGCGAGACGATCGCCTGATCGTGCCTTTGCCCGGCAGTACGGCTTCCCGTCGCTAGATTTGCAACATTTGTTAACGTCTTACGGCCATTGTCGATACTCGTCGGGATGATAGTGGGTCGGGGATGTTCAAGAGCCTGTTGCGCGAGCGTCGCCGCTCGATAGCCGTGCATGGGCTTGCCCGCCTTGAGGCGTCGGCGGAGCCGGCGTTCGATCGTTTCGTCGGTGCCGCCGCTGCGGCCTTCCACGCGCCTATCGCGGCGCTGTCGCTGATCCATGACGACGTGCAGGCGATCAAGGCGGCGCGGGGTATCGCGTTGCATTGCATGCCGCGACAGGCCGGGTTCTGCAGCTTCGCGCTCGACCGGGACGGCGTACTGGAATGCTGCGCCGCGCTCGACGATCCGCGTTTCGCCAAGCTGCCCGGCGTGGTCGGCGAGCCGCACATCCGTTATTATATCGGCGCTCCGCTACGGCTGCTGAGCGGGGTCGATGTCGGCGCCCTGTGCGTCGTCGATACCGTCGAGCGTCCGCCCGCCTCGACCGATCAGAAAGCCTATCTGCTCGGGCTCGCACGTCAGGCGTCGCAGGCGCTCGAGGCGCGGCTCGATATCCTCGGCTACGCCGCATGATGCGGGTGGTGGCTTGTCTCGCACACGATCATGACCTGCGGCTCGTCGCATTGGCGCTGGCGGTGGCGCTGCTCGGCTCGCTGGCGACGTTGCAGACCTTCCGCCGCATCGCGCTGGCACCCGGCCCCAGCCGCACCGGCTGGATCGGGCTCACCGCGGTCGGCATCGGCACGATGGTGTGGGCGACGCATTTCGTCGCGATGATGGCCTATCGCGCCAGCGCGCCGGTGGTGCTCGATCCGCTGCTGACGCTCGCCTCGCTGCTCGCGGTGATCGTCCTGGCCGCGCCGGGGCTGGCGATCGCGGCGCGGCGGCCGCTCGCGGCGCGCTTCGGCGGTGGCGCGATCGTCGGGATGGCGATGACGATCATGCATTATCTCGGCATGGCTGCCTATCGCGTCGACGGCATCGTTCATTGGGACGCGCGTTTCGTCGTCGCCTCGCTGATTTGCGCGATGCTGCTGTCGGGTGCCGCGTTCGCGATGTTCAGGCGCCGCCGCGGCTGGCGCAACGTCGGTGCGGCGGCGACGCTCGCGCTGGCGGTGGCGACGCTCCATTTCACCGGCATGGCGGCGCTGTCGATCACCGCGCTGACGCTGGGCGAGGGATTGTCCGACGTCACGATGACGACGCTGGCGATCACCACCGCGATCGCGGCGATGATCGTCATCGGCGGCGCCGCGGTGAGCGCGCTGATCGACGGCCATACGCAGGGCGAATCGTATCGGCGGCTGCGGCGCATGGCGCTGCACGATGCGCTGACCGACCTGCCCAACCGGATGCATTTCACCGAGGAGCTGGAGCGGCGCTTCCGCATCGACGGCGGCTACCACCGGCTCGCCACGGTGATGCTCGACCTGTCGCGGTTCAAGGTGGTCAACGACACCTATGGCCATCAGGCCGGCGACCAGTTGCTGATGGCGCTGGCGGCGCGGCTGACCGCAAGCCTGCGTCCCGGCGAATGTATCGCGCGACTGGGCGGCGACGAATTCGCCGCGATCATCTCCTATGACGCGGGGGAGGAGCTCGATGCCTTCCTGCTGCGGCTGCGCGCGGCGTTCGCCACGCCGTTCGTGTTCGACCGCTTCAGCGCGACGATCGACGCCAATATCGGCGTCGCGCTGGCGCATCACGACGGCTTCGATCCCGATGCGCTGCTCGCCAAGGCCGATCTGGCGATGAGCCGCGCCAAGGCGGCGCGCTCGCCGGAACCGTGTTTCTACGATGCACAGATGGACGAGGCGGTACGCGCGCGCCGCGAGTTGGTCACCGATCTGCGCGCGGCGGTCGAGGCGGAGGCGTTCGAACTCCATTACCAGGTGCAGGCGTCGGTCGAAACCGGAGAGATCACCGGTTACGAGGCGTTGGTCCGCTGGAACCACCCGACCCGGGGGCGGATCGCGCCGTTGGTGTTCATTCCGCTGGCGGAGGAAAGCGGCGAGATCGTGCCGCTGAGCATCTGGATCCTGCGTCAGGCGTGTTTCGAGGCGGCCTTGTGGACCAACCGGCACATCGTTGCGGTCAATCTGTCGCCCAAGCATCTCGCCGACCCGCGGCTGGTCGAGACGGTGGCGGCGGCGCTCGCCGACAGCGGCCTGCCGCCCGATCGGCTGGTGCTCGAACTGACCGAGAGCGCGATCATCCACGATCGCAACTTCGCACTCGACCAGTTGCAGGCGCTCAAGGCGATGGGAATCGGCATCGCGCTCGACGATTTCGGTGTCGGCTATTCGTCGCTCGACGTGCTCCGCTCGTTCCCGTTCGACCGGATCAAGCTCGACGCCTCGTTCGTGTCGGCGATCGACCATGACGACCAGGCGGTGTCGATCCTCCGGTCGGTGGCGGCGCTCGGCCGGACGCTCGGCATGTCGGTGCTCGCCGAGGGGATCGAGCAGCCTGCGCAACTGTCGATCGTGACGCGCGAGGGCTGTTCGGCGATCCAGGGCTATCTGATCGGCAAGCCCGCGCGCATGCTCGCCGACCCCGGCGAGGTGCGGCAGGCGATGCTGCTCAAGCCGCGATCGCTGGTGCCGGGGATCGCCGCGACGGGGTGAGGAGGCGTTGGCATCGCCGGGCGAGCGATCACGGGCGGACATCGAAGGCTTATCCGCAGGTTGGCACCCGGGCGGCGATGTGAGAACAACCGGGCATGAATGCGCGATTGATGAAGCTTCTTGCCCTGCTGCTCGCCAGCGGATTGTACTGGCAGCTGGTTTGTGAGGTGACGGGAGCGCAGGAGCCCTGGGATAGCGATGGTTATTGGATATTCTGGTATCCCGTCTCCCTCGCATTGGCGGCGGTCGCCGGGTACTTATCGAGAAGCCACGGGTGGCTGGCCGGAGTCATCATCACGTTCTCGCAGCTGCCAGTGATGTGGATCAACGCCGGAACAGGCCCGTTGCTCGCGGCAGGATTGCTCTTCCTGTGCATCCTGGCAGTTCCAGCCGCAGCGGTCTCATTCATTGCCGGTAGGGTTGCGATGCGAACCCGGACGTCCTGAACGTCCGAATGGTGGCACTGCCATTCGACAGGCCCACCAAATCCATGCGGTTACCCGACCGTTGTCCTTCCGGACGCCTAGCGCTTCTTGCGGCAGGCGTCCGAGCAATAGATCACCGAGTCCCAGTCGCGCGCCCATTTCTTGCGCCACGCGAAGGGGCGCTCGCACGCCGGGCAGATCTTGGTCGGCAGATTGCCCTTGGCGATGCCGTTGGGCATCAGCGTGGCTGCGCGTCGAGGAATGCGGCAACATCCGCGAGGTCCACCGATTTGTCGAGATAGGTCCGGCCGATGCCGCGGGCGAGCAGGAAAGGGAGCGTGCCGGCCGCCATCTTCTTGTCGTGGCGCATATGGTCGACCAGCGTGGCGCCGCTTGCGGCGATGCCGGCGGCGGCGAGACCGTCAGGCAGGCCGACGCTGCGAAAATGCGCGGCGACGCGGCCCGCGTCCTGTCCGGAACCGATACCCTGCGCGGCGGAGAAGGCGAAGGCGAGCGAACAGCCCGCCGCGACGCCTTCGCCGTGGATCAGTTTCTGCGAGAAGCCCGCTTCGGCCTCCAGCGCATGGCCGAAGGTGTGGCCGAGGTTGAGCAACGCGCGCGTGCCGTTGATCTCATGCTCGTCGGCGGCGACGATGCGCGCCTTGGCGGCGACGGCATGCGCGATCGCATGGTCGCGCGCCGCCGGATCGCCGGCGAGCAGCGCCGCGCCGTTCGCCTCGCACCATTCGAAGAAGGCGGGATCGTCGATCAGGCCGTATTTGACGACCTCGGCATAACCGGCGCGGACTTCGCGCAGTGGCAGCGTGTCGAGCAGCGACGGGTCGATCAGCACCAGCGACGGTTGGTGGAAGGCGCCGATCAGATTCTTGCCTGCGCGCGTGTTGATCGCTGTCTTGCCGCCGACCGAACTGTCGACCTGCGCGAGCAGGGTGGTGGGGATCTGGACGAAGTGGCAGCCGCGCTTGAGGATCGCGCAGGCGAAGCCGACGAGGTCGCCGATCACCCCGCCGCCCAGCGCGACGACATGGTCGCCGCGCTCGACGCCGAGGTCGAGCAGCCGGTCGCACAGGCCGGCGAGATGCTCCCAGCTCTTGGTCTTCTCGCCGGGCGGCAGGATGATCGCCTCGCTCCGCACCCCGGCGGCGGCGAGCACCGCCTGCAACGTGTCGGCATGGGGGCGGACGTTCTCGTCGGTGACGATCGCCATCGTGCGGCCACGCGCGAGTGGGGCGAGATGGTCGGCGGCGCTTGCGAGCAGCCCGGCCGCGATATGGATCGGATAGCGGCGGTCGCCGAGCTCGACGGTGACGGTCCTCATGCCGCGTGCCGCCCATGGCCGATCGCTTTCAGGATCGCATTGACCGTGGTTTCGTGCGGGGCGGCGTTGCTGGTGATGTGGATATGCGCCTCGGCGTAGATCGGGTTGCGGATGGCGGCGAGCTCGGCGAGGACCTTGCGCGGGTCCTTGCCGCGCAGCAGCGGGCGGGTGTCGCGGCGGCCTACGCGTTCGGCGAGCACGTCGGGATGTGCGCGCAGCCAGATCGCGGTCGCCTCGGCTAGAATCAACGCGCGCGTCTCGTCGTTGATGAAGGCGCCGCCGCCGGTGGCGATCACCTTGGGCGTGCCGTCCATCAGCCGCTGGATGACGCGGCGTTCGCCGTCGCGGAAATAGGGCTCGCCGAAGCGCGCGAAGATTTCCGCAACGGTCATGCCGGCGGCCTGTTCGATCGCGGTGTCGGCGTCGACGAAGGGCAGGCGCATCCGGTTCGCCAGCCGGCGGCCGACGGTCGACTTGCCGACGCCCATCAGCCCCACCAGCACGATCGGCCGAGCGGGATCGTGGCGGGCAGGGGCGGCAGCCGGGGGATGAGCGCTTTGCAACATGGAATGGAGCGCTATACAGCGGGTCCGGACGGGGCAAAAGCTCCGCATCCGTCTTTTACGTGTCCTAAGGTACGGTATGTCTCGCTTGGTCCTCTCCGTCATCGTGCTCCTCGTCGTGGTGGGCGGCGGCCTGTTCCTGCTCGCCGGCCGCGCTTCGGAGCGGCCGCAGACGCATGTCGAAAAGGCCGTGACGCTTGCCAACCTCAGCTAGGGCGTACGCTGTGCGTGTCGCCTGGACAGTGGCTTGGCGATGAGCGATCCGACTGCTCCATCCACGCCGTCACCCCGGACTTGTTCCGGGGTCCACGGTGCCGCAGGAGCAACGGATCAGTCGCCTGCGGAACGGTGGATGCCGGAACAAGTCCGGCATGACGGGGGAATCTTGGCAGCGGTTTCAGGGCATAGGCGGCGCTCAGGCATGCGTCGACTGACGCGCGGCGTCGCCGCCGTCGCGATCACCGCCGCCGCCGTTGCGGCTTATGCGCAGGAGCGGCCCGAATCGATCCTGCCGCCGGGCTTCGGCGAACCGGCGCAGGCTCCCGCACCCTCGGCGCGCGCAACCGCGTCAACGCCCCGTACCACGCCGACCGGCACGATCGCCGCGCCGGCGCCCGCCGCCACCGGGCTCGTCCAGCCGCTGCCGCTCGACCTGCCGGCACCGGTGGCGAGCGCCACGCCGAGCCCGACGCCGACCGTCGATCCGGCGGTGCTCGCCCAATATGAGATGCCGCTGTCCGCGCGCCGGTCGCTCGATCGGGTCGGGCCGGCGGGGGAGCGCGAGGGCGCGCTCGCCGCGGATGCGTTCGGCGAGGCGGACGGGCGCTATCTCGAAGGCCTGATGCGCCGCGTCGCCGCGCCGCTGCCGTCGCGCTGGCTGTCGATCCTGCTGCGGCGGACATTGGTCGCGCAGCTCGATACGCCGGCGCAGGTCCATGGCGCCGATTTCGCCGCCGAACGCGCGTGGCTGCTGCTGCGCATGGGCGAGGCGGTCGGCGCGCGTGCGGTCGTGCAGAGCGTCGACAATGCCGGCTACACGCCCAAACTCTATCAGGTCGCGATGAACGCCGCGCTGGCGACCGGCGATCCGGCGGAATTGTGCCCGATCGCCGATGCCGGCTTCGCGGCGACGCGCGAGCGGGGCTGGACGCTGGCGCAGGCGATGTGCGCCGGGCTCGCCGGCGAACCGGCGCGCGCCAAGGCGCTCGTCACCGCCGCGCGCAAGCGCAACGTCGCGACCGGAATCGACCTGCAACTGGCGCAGAAGGTGGTCGGTGCCGGTCCCGGTGGCGGACAGGCGGTGACGATCGAATGGGCGGGCGTCGACGCGCTGACCGCCTGGCGTTTCGGCCTCGCCGCGGCGACCGGAGTCACGATTCCCGCCGACATGTTCGCGACCGTGGGGCCGCAGGCGCGTTATTGGTATGCGCTCGCGCCGGGGATCCCGATGGCCGAGCGACTGACATCGGCGGAGGCAGCGGCGGGGCAGGGGGTGCTGTCCGCCGCGGCGCTGGTCGATCTGTACGGCGCACTCGATGCGGCCAACGACACGCCGGCGCCAGTCGCCGCGTCGATCAACGACCTGCGCACCGCTTACATCGGCGGCGACATGGACACGCGGCTGACCGCGTTGCGCGCGCTGTGGGGCACCACGCCCGCCTATCCGCGGCTGGTGCTGACCGCGCGCGCCGCGGCGCGGCTGCCGGTACGGACCGGGATCGCCGACGCGCCGCAGCTCGTCACGTCGATGCTGACCGCGGGGCTCGATCGCAGCGCGGCGCGCTGGCGGGCCGCGGTCGACGAGGGCAGCGACGCCTGGGCGATGATCGCGCTCGCCGACCCGGACAGCGGCGGGCGGCTGAGCTACCGGCAATTGTCGTCCTATGCGGGCAGCGGCAATGCCGCGCTCAAGCAGCGACTGTTCTTCGCCGGCCTCGCCGGTCTCGGCCGGCTGACGCAGGAGGATACCGAACGCGCCGCGGCGGCGCTCGACGTGAAGATCGGCGCCGAGAACAGCTGGACGCGTGCGATCGATCGTGCCGCATCCGATGGCCAGCCGGGGACGGTGGTGCTCCTTGCCGCGATTGGCATGCAGACGCCGCAATGGCGCGGCGTGCCGCCGGCGATGCTCTACCGGATCGTCAGCGCGCTGCGCGCGGTCGGGCTGGAGGGCGAGGCGCGGATGATCGCCGCCGAGGCGCTCGCGCGGGTGTGAGTAGCGGCGACCGCGCGCTGATCGAGCGGTTCCTCGAGATGCTCGTCGCCGAGGCCGGCGCGGCGACGAATACGATCGCCGCCTATCGCAGCGACCTGACGCTCGCCTCGGCGTCGGTGCCGGGCGGGCTCGTCGCGGCGGATGATGCACGGTTGCAGGTGCTGGCGGAGGACTGGCGCGCGCTGGCGCGGAGCACCGTCGCGCGCAAGTCGGCGGCGTTGCGGCGTTTTTACGCCTTCCTTGTCGACGAGGGGCATCGCGCCGACGATCCGGGCAAGGCGCTGCCGCGTCCCGGCGCAGCGCGGCCGCTGCCAAAGGTGCTGGGCCATGGCGATGTCGAACGGCTGTTCGCGCCGATCGCCGCGTGCATCGGGGTGGAACGGCCGCTGCCCAACGACCTGCGGCTCGCGGCGCTGGTCGAGCTGCTCTACGGATCGGGGCTGCGCGCGACCGAGCTGGTCAGCCTGCCGCGCAATGCCGTCCATCCCGACCGGCCCTATCTGATCCTCAAGGGCAAAGGCGGGCGCGAGCGGCTGGTGCCGCTGTCCGACCGCGCGCGGGCGGCAGTAGCGGCGTGGCGCGGGCACGTCGCGGTCGAGACGCCGTGGCT
Source organism: Sphingomonas sp. 2SG (assembly GCF_005503285.1). Taxonomy (NCBI): domain Bacteria; kingdom Pseudomonadati; phylum Pseudomonadota; class Alphaproteobacteria; order Sphingomonadales; family Sphingomonadaceae; genus Sphingomonas; species Sphingomonas sp. 2SG. The sequence goes on along the minus strand of NZ_SCMZ01000009.1, from coordinate 94,586 downwards.
CTTCCCATCGGGCAAGGGACATTTGTCGCGCATCCGCCTCTACCAGCTCGTCAAGGCGCTGGCGGTGGAGGCGGGCATCGCGCCCGACCGGGTGAGCCCGCACGTGCTGCGCCACGCCTTCGCGACACATCTGCTTGCCGGCGGCGCCGATTTGCGCGCCTTGCAGTCGATGCTCGGCCATGCCGATATCGCGACGACCGAGATCTACACGCATGTCGATGCGAGCCGGCTGGTCGAGCTGGTCAATGCGCGCCACCCGCTCGGCGATCCCGGGCGCGTTGACGGACGCGCGCGTCGCCCGTAACCGGCGTTCCATGGCGAGCTTCCTCGAATTTGAAAAACCGATTGCCGAGCTGCAGGGGCGGATCGACGAACTCCGCGCGACCGCGGCGGACGGCACGATCGACATCGCGGCCGATCTGGCGCGGCTGCAGGCCAAGTCGGACAAGCTGTTGCGCGATACCTTCGCGAAGCTGACCCCGTGGCAGAAGACGCAGGTCGCGCGGCACCCGGAACGGCCGCATTTCAAGGACTATGTCGCCGGGCTGTTCGACGAGTTCGTGCCGCTGGCGGGCGACCGCGCCTTTTCGGACGATCAGGCGATCATGGGCGGCTTCGCCAGCTTCCGCGGCCGCAAGGTGATGGTGCTGGGCCATGAGAAGGGGTCGGACACCGCGACGCGGCTGCGCCACAATTTCGGCATGGGCAAGCCCGAGGGCTATCGCAAGGCGATCCGGCTGGTCGAGATGGCGAGCCGATTCGGCCTGCCGGTGGTGACGCTGGTCGATACGATGGGCGCCTTCCCCGGTATCGAGGCGGAGGAGCGCGGCCAGGCCGAGGCGATCGCGCGCTCGACCGAGGCGTGTCTGGCGGCGGGCGTACCGGTGGTCGCGGCGATCGTCGGCGAGGGCGGCTCGGGCGGTGCGGTGGCGCTGGCGGCGGGCAATCGCGTGCTGATGTTCGAACATGCCATCTATTCGGTGATCAGCCCCGAAGGCTGCGCCTCGATCCTGTGGCGCACCGCCGACAAGGCGGCGGACGCGGCCGAGGCGATGCGGGTGACGGCGCAGGATCTCAAGACGTTCGGCGTGATCGACACGATCGTCCCCGAACCGCTCGGCGGCGCGCATCGCGATCCCGCCGAAGCGATTCGTGCCCTGGGCGACGCGCTCGACGAGGCGCTGGCTGGCCTCGATCACCGCGACGCCGCGACGTTGCGGCAGGACCGGCGCGAGAAGTTCCTGGCGATGGGCCGCCTGTAAGCCTCACGAGAAAAGGGCGGCGGAACCGGAGTTCCGCCGCCCTTCGCATCGATCCTACCCGAAGGTGGGATCAGGTCGCCGACATGTTCGTCGACACGTTGTTGAACGTGGTCTTCAGCTTGTTGCCGAGGCCCTGCATCGCGGCGATCGCGGCGACGGCGATCAGCGCTGCGATCAGGCCGTATTCGATGGCGGTCGCGCCCTTGCTGTTCTTGATGAACTTGCGAATCGTCTGCATTCCGGTCTCCATAATCGACACTTCAGTCACCCGGCTGAACCGGTGAACCGGAGCAGCAGGGCGGACATAACCGGCGCAAGGTTGCTAAACGTTTAAACCAGTTTAGCTTTTTTGAGGGCGAGGTCAGCCGGCGTTGACCACTTTGGTGCTGACCTGCTGCCAGACATCGGTATTGGCCCGGGCGACCTGTTTGAGCGCGACCACCATGACGATGACGATCAGCGCGACGATCAGGCCATATTCCACGGCGGTGGCGCCCCGCGAATCGCGCCGGAGATCGGCCGCCGCGCGGCGCCGGCGGCGAGGGGGCGTATGGCCTGACATGGCCGATCAACTATCTGGAGAAATTTAAGGAATGGCTGACGACAGGTCCGAAACGACGCCGATGCCGGTGCGACTGATGCCGGTCGTCGCAGCGGCGCTGATCGACGCCGACGGTCGGGTGCTGCTCCAGCGCCGGCCACCCGGCAAGCAGATGGCGGACCTGTGGGAGTTCCCCGGTGGCAAGATCGAGCCCGGCGAGGCGCCCGAGGCCGCACTCGTCCGCGAGCTGGACGAGGAACTGGCGATCACCGTCGATCCGGCGGCGCTGGTGCCGCTGACCTTCGCCAGCGCCGGGCTCGGCGAGCGGCACCTGCTCTTGCTGCTCTACGTCGTACGCTGCTGGCAGGGCGTTCCGCAGGCGCTGGAGGCGACGGCGCTCGCCTGGGTCGAGCCCGCGGCGATGCGGTCGCTGGCGATGCCGCCCGCCGACGTGCCGCTGGTGGCGATGCTGGAGCGTTTCTTGCAAATCGGCGGTTGACGGTCCGGCCAAAACCGATCATCAGCCGCCCTCCCGCGTCGAGGCCCGATGGCGGAGTGGTGACGCAGAGGACTGCAAATCCTTGCACCCGGGTTCGATTCCCGGTCGGGCCTCCAATCTCCGTTATGCGGTTTCCGACATTTTCACCCGCGCCGCGTCGCGCGGCAGCAGCATCGGCCGCATCCGCAGGCCGAGGCAGATCACCGTCGGCCAGAAGAGCGTGTTGAGGACGTCCGAGGTCGTGTCCTCCCAGCGCCACGAGCCGAAGTTCAGTCGGTCCATCACCTCGTTGAACGCCTCGGCGAGGACGACGAACGACCAGGGCACGAAGCTGCCGAGCGAGCGGCGGGTGAGCAGCCGGGCGATCATCAGCACCGCCATACCGGCGTGGATGTGGAGGATCGTATCGGGAAGGCCGGTGCCGTCGCCGATCCAGTCGATGAATTTGTGATAGGTCGCAGGAAGCATGCCGCGCCTCATACGGACTGTGCACGATGCTGGCCATCCGTTCCGCCGCACGGCAATACGCCTGCGTCCGCTTGGCGCGACGCATCGCGCGCGATACAAGCCGGTTCATCACGAAGTGTATTGCGCAGCTAATACGGTTGTGCGAGAGGGATCAGCATGAATATCAGCGTCGACACCATCCAGCACGATTCCACCGATCTGGCGGTGATGCGGCAGGCGATGGTCGCCAGCCAGCTGCGCACCAATGCGGTCAGCGACCAGCGCGTGCTGGTGGCGATGAACACCGTGCCGCGCGAGATGTTCGTCCCCGCCGAATCGCGCCGTCTCGCCTATCGCGACACCGCGCTGCCGGTCGGCGGCGGCCGTGCGATCAACCTGCCAATGGTCACCGGGCGGCTGCTGACCGAAGCCTATCTGGAGAAGGGCGACCGCGTGCTGCTGATCGGCGCGGCGGGCGGCTATACCGCGGCGCTGCTCGCGCAGATCGTCGCCGAGGTGATCGCGGTCGAGCAGGACCCGGCGCTCGTCGCGCTGGCCCGCGACGGACTGGCCGGAACGCCGAACGTCACCCTCGTCGAGGGACCGCTCACCGCCGGCCATTCCGACGGCGCGCCGTATGACGTGCTGATCGTCGACGGCGCGGTCGAGCATCTGCCCGAGGCGCTGGTCGATCAGATCAAGACGGGCGGCCGCGTCGTCACCGGGCTGACCGAACATGGCGTGATCCGGCTCGCCAGCGGTCGCAAGACCGAAGGCGGGTTCGGACTGTCGCCGTTCCTCGACTGCGATTGCGTCGTGCTGCCCGGCTTCGCGACGCCGCAGGGTTTCAAGTTCTAGACAATGATAAACGGGGGGATGATGCGGGGATTGTTGCTGGGGGGCGCGGCGCTGCTGGGGGTTGCCGCGCCGGCGAGCGCGGAGACGCTACGCGAGGCGCTGGCCAAGGCCTATGCATCGAACCCGACGCTGACCGGGCAGCGCGCCGCGCAGCGCGCGAGCGACGAAAACGTGCCGATCGCGCGGTCGAACGGCATCCCGGGCGTCAACGTGTCCGGGTCGCTCACCGACAATTTCCTGCAGGCGAACAACAACTTCGCCAATCCCGAGCGGACCGCGGCGGGATCGCTCAATTTGTCGGTGCCGATTTTCCAGGGCGGTGCCGTGAAGAATGCGGTGCGCGCCGCCGAGACGCGTGTCGATGCCGGCCGCGCGACGCTGCGCGGCACCGAGGCGAGCACCTTCACCAACGTCGTCGCGGCCTATATGAACGTGATCCGCGACGAGGCGATCACCTCGCTCAACCAGCAGAACGTGCGGGTGCTCGAGGTCAATTTGCGCGCGAGCCGCGACCGGTTCCAGGTCGGCGACCTGACCCGCACCGATGTCGCCCAGTCCGAGGCGCGGCTGGCGCTGGCTCGCGCGCAATTGCAGCAGGCGGAGGCGCAGCTGATCTCCAGCCGCGAGACCTATATCCAGATCGTCGGCACGCCGCCGGTCGCGCTCGAAGAGCCGCCGGCGCTGCCCAATCTGCCCACTGCACCCGATGCGGCGATGAGCGTCGCGCTCAACAACAATCCCAACCTGATCGCCGCGCGGCGTCAGGCGGATGCGACCCGCTATGACGTGAACGTCGCACGCGCCAACCGGCTACCACGCCTGTCGGTCGTCGCCGGGCCGAATTATTTCAACTATCTCCAGACGCTTCCCGCCGGTTCAGGCTTGCCCAATTCGGGCACCGCCGCATCGGCAGGTCTCCAGGTCACGCTGCCGCTGTTCCAGGGCGGGCGCCCCGCGGCGCAGATCCGCCAGGCCGAGGCGCTGCGCGGCCAGTCGCTGGAGAACGTCACCGCGACCGAGCGCGCGGTGATCTCGCAGGTGCGGTCGGCCTATGCCGTGTGGCAATCGTCGCAGCAGGTGATCGCCTCGTCGGAGACCGCGGTGAACGCCAACAAGCTGAGCCTCGAAGGTGTGCGCGCCGAGAACAGCGTCGGCACGCGCACGATTCTCGACATCCTCAACGCCGAACAGGAATTGCTCAACAGCCAGGTGACGCTGGTGAGCGCCCGCCGCGACGCCTATGTCGCCGGCTTCGCGCTGCTCGCCGCGATGGGCAATGCCGAGGCGCGCGACCTCGGCCTCGACGGGGGTGCGCTGTACGATCCGACCGTCAACTACAAGCGCGTGCGCAACCGGATCAGCGATTACGGCAGCGACGGCGAGCCGGTTCCGGTGGCGGTATCGACCGCGCAGACGCCGGCACAAAATGCTGCCGTTGCGAAGCCGAGCGACCCTTTGCTCAACACGCCGGTTGACAGGAGCCCCGGTCTGACGACAGGTGCTGCATCGCCAAGCCGCCAATAACGGCGTCGAAAAGGGTAGGGACGTCAGGATCATGGGGGATATGAGCGCGGAGCCGTCGATGGAAGAGATCCTGTCGTCGATCAAACGGATCATCGCCGAGGAAGGCGAGGGGACGCAGGCGCGCTCGCGCCGGACCCGCACGCAGCCCCAGCCGATCGAATCGGAAGCGGCAGAAGTGCTCGAGCTGAGCGATCCGATGCCGTCGCTGCACGCCCCGATCCCGGAGCCGCAGCCGCATTTCGAACCCGAGCCCGACGTCGAGCCGGTGCCCGCCCCGCGTGCCCAGGCACAACCGCAACCCGCCCCTTCGCCGCAACCGACGCGCGCCGCAGCCGTTCAGACGCCGATGTCCGAGGAACCGATCCTGTCCAACCGTGCCGCCGCCGCCAGCCTTGGCTCGCTGGAAACGCTGAGCAAGCTGCTCGTCAAGCCCGAGCCCGAGAGCGAAGGTACGCTTGAGGGTCTGGTCCGCGAGATGCTGCGCCCGATGCTGCGCGAGTGGCTCGACGCGCATCTGCCCGAGATGGTCGAGACGATGGTCGCGCGCGAGATCGCCAAGATCACCTCGCAGATGCGCTGAGGGGTTTCCCTTCGATCACTATGCGTCATCCCCGCCTCGGCGGGGATGACGGTTTACGGCGGATACACGGTAGCCGGCGACCCGTTGCTCCGCCGCGGACTTCTGCCTAACCTGCCGCGCATGAGAACCCTGTTCGCCGCGAGCCTGCTCGCCACCGTCGCGGTCGTTGCCGCACCCGCCGCCGCCCGCCAGCTCACCATCGACGATGTCGCCTCGCTCAGCCGGATCGGGGCGCCGACCGTCTCCGCGGATGGTAAATGGATGGTCTGGGCGCAACGCGAGACCGATCTCGCCGCGAATCGCGGACGCTACGACCTCTGGCGGCTCGACCTGTCGCGCAAGGGCGCCAAGCCCGAACCGCTGGTCGCCGAGCCCGAGGTCAACGAGAACGATCCGCAGATCGTCGGCGGCACCGTCTATTTCAGCTCCAACAAGGGCGGCGACGATGCGATCTGGTCGGTGCCGGTTGCCGGCGGCGCGCCGCGCAAGCTGACCGGCTTCCAGGGCGGGTTCGGCGGCTTCAAGGTCGCGCCGACCGCGGACCGCATCCTCGTCTGGGCGGACCGCAAGCCCAATGCACCGAGCCTCGCCCCGGCGATCGAGAAGAAGGACCCGCAGGCTGGCGAGGGCCGCGTCTACGACAAATTGTTCGTGCGGCACTGGGATACATGGGTCGACGGCAGCCATTCGCAGCTCTTCGTCCTGCCCCTGACCGCGGCGGGCGCGCCGGGCGACGGCGTGGCGATCGAACACGGCCTCGATGGCGACGCCCCCTCGCGCCCGTTCGGCGGCGGGGAGGAAGTGTCGTGGAGCGCCGACGGCAAGACCGTCTATTTCGCGCTGCGTATCGCCGGCACCACCGAGCCACTGTCGACCAATCTCGATATCTGGTCGGCGCCTGCGGACGGGTCGAGCGCGCCGGTTAATCTGACCCCGGCGAACCGCGCCACCGACACGCTGCCGACGGTTTCGCCCGACGGCCGCAGTCTCGCCTGGGTGGCGATGAAGCGACCCGGCTTCGAGGCGGACCGGCAGGTGCTGATGCTGCGCGATCTCGCCAGCGGGCAGGTGCGTGCGCTGACCGAAAGCTGGGACCGGTCGGTGTCCTCAATCGCCTGGTCGCCCGATTCGAAGCGCCTCTACGTCAGCGTGCAGGACACGCAGGAAAACCCGTTGTTCGCGGTCGACCCGGCGAGCGGCAAGGTGACGCGGCTGACGCAGCAGGGCCATGTCTCCGCGGTGGCGGCGACGCCGAAGGGCGCGGTGATCGCGCTCAATAGCCTGACCGCGCCCGACGATTTCTACGCCGTCGCGAGCAAGGGCAAACCGGTGCGGCTGACGCAGGTCAACGCCGCCAAGCTCGCCGGCATCGATATGCCGAGCGTGACGCGCTTCAGCTTCACCGGCGCGAACAACGACACCGTCTGGGGCTATGCGGTCAAGCCGGCGGGCAGCACCGGCAAGGTGCCAGTCGCCTTCATGGTCCACGGCGGCCCGCAGGGATCGAGCGACAACAGCTGGTCGTATCGCTGGAACCCGGCGGTATTCGCCGGCGCCGGCTATGGGCTGGTCGCGGTCGATTTCCACGGCAGCACCGGTTACGGTCAGGCGTTCACCGACGCGATCAGCAACAATTGGGGCGGCTGGCCGCTCGACGACCTGAAAGCCGGGCTCAAGGCTGCGACCGACAAATTCGGCTGGCTCGACGGCGACCGGGCTTGCGCGCTTGGTGCGTCGTACGGCGGCTATATGATGAACTGGATCGAGGGCCGGTGGCCCGATCGCTTCAAGTGCATCGTCCAGCACGACGGCGTCTTCGATGCGCGCGCGATGGCCTATGAAACCGAGGAATTGTGGTTCGACGAATGGGAACACGGCGGCAAGGCCTATTACGAGGATCCCGCCGCGTTCGAGAAATGGAACCCGGTCAATTACGTGCAGAACTGGAAGACGCCGCAGCTCGTCATCACCGGCGAGAGGGACTTCCGCATTCCCTATACGCAAGGGATCGCCGCCTTCACCGCGCTCCAGCGCCGCGGCATCCCGTCGCGCCTCCTGGTCAATCCGAACGAGAACCATTGGGTGCTGAAACCCAACAATTCGCGGCAATGGTATCGCGAAGTGCTCGGCTGGATGGACCGCTGGACGGCGAAGTAACCGCCGCGCAGACGGGGAGGTGACGAATCACCCCCTCCCCGTCTAAAGCGCGGGGCATGACCGAGCTTCCCAAGACCTTCGACCCCGCCGCCATCGAGACCCGCTGGTACCAGCATTGGGAGGCGAACGGCCTGTTCCGCCCCGACCGGCCCAACGCCGAGCCGTGGACGATCGTCAACCCGCCGCCCAACGTCACTGGCTCGCTGCATATCGGCCATGCGCTCGACAATACGCTGCAGGACATCCTGACGCGGCATGCGCGGCTCAAGGGCAAGGACGCCTTGTGGGTGGTCGGCACCGACCATGCCGGCATCGCGACGCAGATGGTCGTCGAGCGGCAGATGGCCGCGAAAGGCAAGAAGCGCACCGACTTCAGCCGCGAGGACTTCGTCGCCAAGGTCTGGGACTGGAAGGCGGAGAGCGGCGGCGAGATCACCCGCCAGCTGCGCCGGCTCGGCTGTTCGATGGACTGGGCCAACGAACGCTTCACGATGGACGAGGGCTTTTCGAAGGCCGTGCTCAAGGTGTTCGTCGAGCTGCATCGGCAAGGCCTGCTCTATCGCGACAAGCGGCTGGTCAACTGGGACCCCGGCCTCGGCACCGCGATCAGCGATCTCGAGGTCGAGACCAAGGAGATCGCGGGCAAATTCTGGCATCTGCGCTACCCGCTCGCCGACGGCTCGGGTTTCATCGAGGTGGCGACGACACGACCCGAGACGATGCTCGCCGACATGGCGGTGGCGGTGAACCCCGAGGATGCGCGCTATACCGCCCTGGTCGGCAAGCAGGTGAAGCTGCCGATCACCGGCCGGCTGATCCCGATCGTCGCCGACGACCATGCCGATCCCGAGCTCGGATCCGGCGCGGTCAAGATCACGCCGGGGCATGACTTCAACGACTTCGAAGTCGGCCGTCGCGCCGGCATCGAGGCGCGCGACATGCTCAACATGCTCGATGCCAAGGCGCAGGTCTGCCAGACCGCGGACGGGCTGATCCCGGCCGAGCTGATCGGGCTCGACCGGTTCGCGGCGCGCGGGGCGATCGTCGAACGGCTCAAGGCCGAGGGCGTGCTGATCGCGCACGTCGACAAGGAGGGCGTCGAACACGACGCCGAGCCGCGCACGATCCAGACGCCGTACGGCGACCGGTCCGGCGTGGTGATCGAGCCGTGGCTGACCGACCAATGGTATGTCGACGCCAAGACGCTGGCGCAGCCGGCGATCGAGGCGGTGAAGTCCGGCGCGATCAAAATGGTGCCGAAGAGCTGGGAAAAGACGTTCTTCAACTGGATGGACAATATCCAGCCATGGTGCGTCTCGCGCCAGCTCTGGTGGGGACATCAGATCCCGGCGTGGTTCGACGCCGACGGCAGGGCCTATGTCGCCGAGACCGAGGAGGCCGCGCAGGCGCGGGCCGGGGAGGGCGTCGCGCTGACCCGCGACCCCGACGTGCTCGACACGTGGTTCTCCTCGGCGCTGTGGCCGTTCGCGACGCTCGGCTGGCCGGAGAACGACGACCCGACGCTCGGCGGGCGTTACCCCAACGACGTGCTGATCTCCGGCTTCGACATCCTGTTCTTCTGGGATGCGCGGATGATGATGCAGGGCATGCACTTCATGCAGGAAGTGCCGTTCAAGACGCTGTATCTGCACGGGCTCGTCCGCGCCGCCGATGGCGCCAAGATGTCCAAGTCGAAGGGCAATACCGTCGATCCGCTCGGGCTGATCGACACATATGGCGCCGATGCTTTGCGCTTCTTCATGGCGGCGATGGAGAGCCAGGGCCGCGACATCAAGATGGATGAGAAGCGCGTCGAGGGCTATCGCAACTTCGCGACCAAGCTGTGGAACGCCAGCCGCTTCGCGCAGGCGAACGGCATCGGCGGCTCGACGCCGGGCAAGGCGCCCGCGGCGACGCTGGCGGTCAACCAGTGGATCATCGGCGAGACGATCGCGACGGTGCAGGCGATGGACCTCGCGCTTGCTGACCTGCGCTTCGACGCGGCGGCGGAGGCGATCTACCAGTTCGTCTGGAATCGCTTCTGCGACTGGTATCTCGAGCTCATCAAGCCGACGCTCGGCGAGGATGCGCTGACGTATCCGGAGCATGCCGCCGAGACACGCGCGGTGGCGGGCTGGGTGCTCGACCAGATCCTCGTCCTGCTCCACCCGTTCATGCCGTTCATCACCGAAGAACTGTGGCATGCGATGGCGCCACGCGACCACGACCTGATCGTCGCACAATGGCCGCTGGTCGACGGCGAGCATATCGATCAGGAAGCGATGGCCGATATCGCATGGCGCATTCGCCTGATCGGCGAGGTGCGCACCGCCAAGAACGAGCTCGGCATCGCGCCGGGCACGCAGCTCACCGCCTATGTCCGCGATGCCGACGCGACGACGCAGCGGCGGGTCGAGGGCGCCTATACCGCGCTGCGCAAGCTCGCGCGCTTGCAGGAGGTGTCGTTCGCGCCTGCGCCGGCGGGAGCGGCGATCCAGTTGGTCGTCGACGAGGCGACCTATGTCATCCCGCTCGACGGCATCATCGATCTCGATGCCGAGCGCGCCCGCCTGACCAAGGCGATCGCCGCGGCGACGAAGGAGCGCGACGCGCTGGCGGGGCGGCTCGGCAATCCGAGCTTCGTCGAGCGCGCCAAGCCCGAAGCGGTGGAGAAGGCCAAGGCAGACCATGCCGACAAGGCGGCGGAGGCCGAGCGGCTGTCGGCGGCGCTTGCGCGGCTGGGATAGGCGATCGAACCAATCCCGCCGTCATCCTTGAAACAAGTGGAAACCTGTGCGTAAGTCCGCATCGCTTCTGGAACAGCAAAGTGCTCCTGCGAAAGCAGGAGCCCAGGGCCAGGAGAAAACAACGCCTTATGGTGCTCGGAACCCTGGGCTCCTGCGTACGCAGGAGCACTGGTGGGCTTTACAGTGGTCTCGGAAAAGTCCGGGGTGACAGGTAGACGGTGAAGGCTCGACCCGACTGAACGATCGCCACGTCTTCGCGGCGACGCGGTTATCGCGTAAGGCCGCGCCCTCGCAGATGCGAGCGCAGGAGGGGCACCACGAATGGCGAGACCGCAACGCGACCTGACGTCCGGGCCGATCGGCAAGACGCTCCTGCTCTTCGCGCTCCCCACTTTGGGGTCGAGCGTGCTCCAGTCGATCAACGGCTCGATCAACGCAATCTGGATCGGCCAGCTGCTCGGCGAGCGCGCGCTGGCGGCGACGACCAATGCCGGGCTAGTCATGTTCCTGCTGGTGTCGGCGGTGTTCGGCTTCGGCATGGCGGCGACGATCCTGATCGGGCAGGCGATGGGCCGGCGCGATATCGACGGCGTCCGCCGCGTGGTCGGCACCGCACACGGCCTGTTCGCGATCCTGTCGCTGCTCGTCGTCGCGGCTGGCTGGATGACCGCGCCGGCGATCCTCACCGCGCTGCGCACCCCGGTCGACGCCTATCCGCTGGCACTTTCCTATCTTCGAGTGATCTTCATCGCGATGCCGACCAGCTTTCTGGCGGTGCTGCTTAGCATGGTGCTGCGCGGGGCAGGCGATTCGATGACGCCGCTCAAGTTCATGGCGCTGGGATCGCTGATCGACGTGCTGCTCAATCCGGTGCTGATCCGTGGCATGGGGCCGATCCCGGCGCTCGGCATCGCCGGGTCGGCGACGGCGACCTTCATCGCCAATACCGTGTCGTTCGCGGCGCTGCTCGCCTATGTCTATCGCCGCGATCTCGTCGTGCGGCTGCGCGGCGCGGAGTGGCGCTATTTGATCCCTGATCCGGCGCTGCTGTGGCCGATCGTCACCAAGGGCGTGCCGATGGGGTTGCAGATGCTGGTCGCGACCGGATCGGCGCTGGCGATGATCGGGCTGGTCAACGGTTACGGCACGACGACCACCGCCGCTTATGGCGCGGCGAGCCAGCTGTGGACCTATATCCAGATGCCGGCGATGTCGGTGGGCGCAGCGGTGAGTGCGATGGTCGCGCAGAATATCGGCGCGGGCCGCTGGGACCGGGTGGCGCGGATCACGCGATCGGGGCTGCTGCTCAACCTCGCGATGACGGCGGCGTTGATCGTCGCGGTGGCGGTGCTGGACCGCGCCGCACTGGGGCTGTTCCTCGGCAGCGATGCCGGTTCGATCGATCTCGCGGCGCATATCAATATCATCGGCTCGGCGAGCTTCCTGCTGTTCGGCGTCTCGATGGTGCTGTCGGCGACGGTGCGTGCCAATGGCGCGGTGGTCGGGCCGCTGCTGATCCTGGCGGTGGCGCTCTTTCCGATCCGGCTCGGCCTGGCTTATGCCCTGCAACCGAGCTGGGGCGCCGACGCGATCTGGTGGAGCTTCCCGGCCGGCTCGGCGGCATCGATGGTGATGACGATCGCTTATTACCGCTACGGCAGCTGGCGTAAGGGGCAATTGCTGCCCGCGGTCGAGGGCGAGGAGCACGCCAAGGCCGCCACCGAACCGACCGCCAAGCAGATGCCGGTGGGATGACTTGCGTGCGAAGATGCGAAGGGGGCAGGCTTCGACAGGCTCAGGGCAAACGGTGGGAGTTCGCATCGCCCTGCAAAGACCCCGCCTCTCCGCGCCTTACAGTGAAGCCCGTTCCCCGTATCCGCAGCAGATCACCCCGAGGCCGGAACCATCACCTCGATCACCCCGGCGGCGACCTCCGCCATCACCGGCGTGTGTGCCAGCACCTCGCCGTCGATCGAGATCGGCAGCGACGGTTTGGTGTCGATACGCAACGACTTGCCCGAGAAGCTCACCGTATCCTGATGTCGCGATTCGTGGCCGAAGAAGCTCGCTGCCCAGTTCTTCACCAGCGTCCGTTTGTAGCGGCCGGTGACCGCCTGCACGACGATTTCGCCCGAATTGACCGAGGCTTCGTCGACCAGCCAGGTGCCGCCGTGATACGGCCCGTTGGAGATGCGCACCTCGACGACGCGCATCGTCTTGGTCTCGTTGCCGTCGTCGACGGTCAGGATGAACGGCTTGAACCGCGCGAACTGCCAGCTCGCCCAGCCGAGATAGCCGATCCGGCCGAGCACCTTCTTGAGGCCGTGCGGCACCGTCTCGGCGATCTGGGGGCTGATCCCCATCGCCGCGCAATTGGCGAAATAGTCGCCGTCGATGCGGCCGAGGTCGATGCGCTTGCGCACGCCGGTGCGGATCGCCTCGATCGCGCCCTCGACGTCCATCGGCAGGCCGAGCGTACGCGCGAAACTGTTGGCGGTCCCGAGCGGAAGGACGCCGAGCACCACGTCATGGCCGACGAGCAGGTCGACCAGCCCGCTGATCGTGCCGTCGCCGCCGCCGAGGATGACGAGCTGCGGTTTCTTGGCGAGCGCGTTGCGCACCGTCTCGACGAGGTCGTCGGGGTTTTCCACGGCATGGGCATCGACGGGATAAGGTAGTCCGCTCAACGCCTTGCATGCGCGTTCAAACAGGGCCTGACCTTTTCGGGACTTGGCGTTGACGATCAGAGCGGCGGACGTGAACTGGGTCATGGGGTTCCGATCGGTTACGGGCGCGCAACGCTTGGCAAGTGCGCCGCGATCCCTCAAAGCCAGCCTAACCCGTCAAGCAGGATGCGTCATGACCGCTGCCTATCCCGCGCTCCGTCTGCGCCGTACCCGTTCGAGCGGCTGGAGCCGCCGCCTCCATGCCGAAACCGTGCTGACCCCGGCCGATCTGATCTGGCCGATGTTCATCGTCGGGGGCGAGGGCGTCGAACAGCCGATCGACAGCCTGCCCGGCGTGTCGCGCTGGTCGGTCGACGGCATCGTCGCGCGGGCGAAAGAAGCGCACGATCTCGGCATCCCCTGCGTCGCGCTGTTTCCGTTCACGCCGGCCGAGCTCAAGACCGACGACGGGCGCGAGGCGCTCAACCCGGACAATCTGATGTGCCGTGCGATCCGCGCGATCAAGGATGCGGTGCCCGAGGTCGGCGTGCTGACCGACGTCGCGCTCGATCCCTATACCAGTCACGGCCATGACGGGCTGGTCGACGCGGCGGGTTATGTCGTCAACGATTCGACCGCGGACCTGCTGATCCAGCAGGCGCTCAACCAGGCGCGCGCCGGCGCCGACATCATCGCGCCGTCGGACATGATGGACGGCCGCATCGGCATGATCCGCAGCGCGCTCGAAGGCGAGGGCGCCCACAACGTCCAGATCATGAGCTATGCCGCCAAATATGCCAGCGGCTTCTACGGCCCGTTCCGCGACGCGGTCGGCAGCCGCGGGCTGCTCAAGGGCGACAAGAAGACCTATCAGATGGATGCCTCGAACGCGGAAGAGGCGCTGCGCGAGGTCGCGCTCGACCTTGCCGAGGGCGCGGACAGCGTGATGGTCAAGCCCGGCCTGCCCTATCTCGACATCATCGTGCGGGTGAAGACGCGCTTCGAGGTGCCGGTGTTCGCCTATCAGGTGTCGGGCGAATATGCGATGCTCGAGGCCTCGGTCGCCGCCGGCGCGGGCGAGCGCGACGCGCTGGTGCTGGAGACGCTGATGGCGTTCAAGCGCGCCGGCTGTTCGGGCGTGCTGACCTATCACGCGGCGCATGCGGCGCGACTGTTGAATGGCTGAGTCAACGGAGGGCGCCATGCGCGCCTGCCGCATCACCTTCGTGGTCACGATCCTCACCGGATCGTTCCTGCTGTTCCTCGTCCAGCCGATGGTCGCGCGGATGGCGCTGCCGCGGCTCGGGGGCGCGCCCGCCGTGTGGAATTCGGCGATGCTCGTCTATCAAACGCTGCTGCTCGGCGGCTACGCCTATGCGCACGCGCTGGCGCGGGTACGGCCGTGGTTGCAGGTGATCATCCACCTCGGGGTGCTGCTGGTCGGCGCGGCGTGGTTGCCGATCGGGCTCGCGCTGACCGGCAGTCCGGCGGGCGTCACCCCGGCGCTGTGGGTGCCGTGGCTGCTCGGTGCATCGATCGGACCATTGTTCTTCGCCGTCTCCGCGCAGGCGCCGCTGGTGCAACGTTGGTTCAGCATCGCGAGCCGCGAGGGCGATCCCTATGCGCTCTATGCGGCGTCCAACCTCGGCAGTTTCGGCGGGCTGATCGCCTATCCGTTGCTAGTCGAGCCGTTGCTCGCGCTACGCCAGCAGAGCTGGCTATGGAGCGGCGGCTATGTACTGTTGATCGTGCTCGTGATCGCCTGCGCGTTCCGCCTGCCGCGCGGGGCGAGCGCCGATGTCGCGCGGCCGACCAGCGTACCGGCGACGCGGCGACGGATAATGCACTGGGTCGCGCTCGCGCTGGTGCCGTCGGGGCTGATGCTCGCGACCTCGACCTATATCACCACCGATATCGTCGCGATGCCGTTGCTGTGGGTGCTGCCGCTCGGCCTCTATCTGCTCAGCTTCACGATCGCCTTCGCCGCCAACCGCGAGATCGCGGATTTGC
This sequence comes from Sphingomonas sp. 2SG, assembly GCF_005503285.1. Lineage (NCBI taxonomy): Bacteria > Pseudomonadati > Pseudomonadota > Alphaproteobacteria > Sphingomonadales > Sphingomonadaceae > Sphingomonas > Sphingomonas sp. 2SG. The sequence goes on along the minus strand of NZ_SCMZ01000009.1, from coordinate 79,295 downwards.
TCACCCGGATCGCGCCGATCACCATCCTGATGTTCGGCGGGGTAATGATCGGCGGCTTCAACGAATCGCCGCTGGTCAATCTCACCATCGCGTTGACGTTGCTGTTCATGGCGTCGGTCGCGCTGCACACCCAGATGTACCGGCTGCGGCCCGAGCCCGACCGGCTGACCGGATTCTACCTCGCAATGGCGTTCGGCGGCGCGCTCGGCGGCGTGTTCGCCGCGCTGATCGCGCCGGTGGTGTTCGACTGGACCTACGAATATCCGATCCTGATCTTCGCGGCCGGGCTGCTCGTGCCGCAGGTGTTCCTGACGCACCGCATCCGCAGCCTGTGGACGACGCCGACGAAGCGCCGCCTCGCCTATGCCGGCGTGGTGGCGACGCTGGTGCTCCTCACGGCGCTGACCTTCCGCGGGCCGGCGGCGCTGTTCGGCGAGGGGCATCAGGGGCTGACCTTCATCGGCATTGCGCTGATCGGGGTGATCTCGGTCGGTGCGCGCCTGTCCTATGCGATGATCCTGGCGGTGACGCTGGTGATCTTCGGCGGCTGGCGCGCGGTGGAGCTGTCGCTCGAACAGGGCGCGCGGACGCGCAGCTATTTCGGCGTCTACACGATCCGCGACGGGCGCGGCGTACGCGAGCTCGACCATGGCACGACGGTACACGGCATCCAGTTCATCGGCAGCCCGGTGCTCGAACGGCTGCCGACCACCTATTACGCGCCGCCCTCCGGCATCGGCCGCGCGATGGAGGCACTCGACGGGCTGTACGGCCCGGCGGCGCGGGTCGGGGTGGTCGGACTGGGGACCGGGACGCTCGCCTGCTATGCGCAGCCGGCGCAGCGCTGGCGCTTCTACGAGATCGATCCGGCGGTGGTGCGGATCGCGCGCGACACCGGCCAGTTCACCTATCTCAGGAACTGCCTGCCGCGGCCCGACATCCGTATCGGTGACGCGAGGATCAGCATCGAGGCGGACCGGCCGGCGAGCCTCGACCTGCTCGCGCTCGATGCCTTCTCGTCCGACGCGATTCCGATGCATCTGATGACGCGCGAGGCGTTCGGCGATTATGCGCGGGTGCTGCAACCCAAGGGGCTGCTGCTCGTCCATATCTCCAACCGCTTCCTCGATCTCGAGCCGGTCGTCGCCGCCGCGGCGCAGGCGGGCGGCTGGCGGGCGGCCAAGCTCTATTATCAACCCGAGCAGCCCACGCCCGTCGCCTCGCCGAGCCAGTGGATCGCATTGTCGCGGGCCCCGGCGACGATGCGTGCGCTGGGCAAGGCGGATGCGCGCTGGGTGCCGCTTACCCCGCGCGCCGGCTTCGTCGCCTGGACCGACGATTATTCGACGATCCTGCCGCTGCTCAAGTGGCGTCGCTAGGCGGCGGGCAGCATCGCCTGCAGCCGGTCGATCGTGGCACTCTGTCGATCCGCCTCGGCGACGATCCGTTCGCGCAGCGTGGCGACTGCGGGATAGGCGGGGGCGAGCGCCGCGGCGCGGTCGGTCGCCGCCCGGTCCAGATCGGTGAGCAGCGACGAGGTCTGCGCCCGCCAGTCGTCCAGTCCGGCCAGTGCCGACTGCGCATCGAGCCAGGCATCGCTGCCGACGCCTTTGCCCCGCGCGCGGCCGGCGGCGGCGTCGGCTTTGGCGGCATCGCTGCCATACCCCTTGGCGATCGTATCGAGCGTGCGCTGCCAGTCGGCGATCTTCGCATCGAGCGCCGGATCGGGCTTGGCTTCGACGATCGCGACCGCCGGTTCGGCGAAGCCCAGTTTCTCCACCGCACGCGGGGCCAGCGACGGATAGGGCGTCGCATCGTGCGCGCAGCCGGCGAGCGGGAGGAGGACGAGCACGGGTGCGAGCAGGGGGGCGGTTTTCATGCCATCGGTCTATGCGCGCGCAGAAAATGGCGCAACGCACTTGCGCCGGGCGAAACGTCTGCTATCAGCGCGCCTCCGATGTGCGCCCGTAGCTCAGCTGGATAGAGCATCAGACTACGAATCTGAGGGTCGGACGTTCGAATCGTTCCGGGCGCACCAGGATCTCCCCCGCGGACCAGAGATGGTTCGGCGGGGGTTTTCATATCCCCCGTCGGCGATCGCGGGGTGGCCGTGCGGCGGATGACGGCCTAAGCGCTGGCCATGCTGCGCGCGATCCTCTCCTTCTTCGAACCCTTCATCCTGATGCTGCTCGGCACGGTGGTGATCGCCAGCCTGGTGCCGGCGCGAGGGGTCTATGCGGATATCGTCGCCGGCGCCGCGGATGTCGGCATCGTGCTGCTCTTCTTCCTGCACGGCGCCAAATTGTCACGCGCCGCGATCTGGGAGGGGGCGCGCAACTGGCGACTGCATCTCAACGTCGTCGCCACCACCTTCCTCGTCTTCCCGCTGTTCGGCCTCGCGCTCGGCCGGTTGCCCGGTCTCACCGGCGCGGTGGCGACGGGGATGCTGTTCCTCACCTTGCTCCCGTCGACGGTCCAATCCTCGATCGCCTTCACCGCGATCGCGCGCGGCAACGTCGCCGCGGCGGTGTGCAGCGCCTCCTTCTCCAACCTGGTCGGCATCGTGCTGACCCCGGCGCTGGTCGCGCTGCTGATCGGCAGCGGCGTGGGCGGGCAGGGGAGCGGCATTTCGCTGTCGGCGGTCGAGGCGATCGTCGCGCAGTTGCTGCTCCCGTTCGTCGCCGGCCATCTGCTGCGGCCGTGGATCGGCGGCTTCGTCGCGCGGCAGAAGCGGCTGCTGACGATCGTCGATCGCGGCTCGATCCTGCTCGTCGTCTACAGCGCCTTCGGGGCGGCGGTGGTCGAGGGCCTGTGGCACCGCGTATCCCCGGAGGACCTGATGCTGATCGGCCTCTTCTGTTCGGTGCTGCTCGCCGCGGTGCTGGCGTTCACCTGGCTGGCCGGGCGGCTGCTCGGCTTCTCCCGCGAGGATGCGATTGTGCTGCTATTCTGCGGCTCCAAGAAGAGCCTCGCCGCCGGCGTGCCGATGGCGGGCGTGCTGTTTCCCGCGGCGCAGGTCGGCGCGGTGCTGTTGCCGGTGATGCTGTTCCACCAGCTCCAGCTGATCGCCTGCGCGATGATCGCGCGGCGCTATGCCGATGCGGCGGGCGTAACCGAAGCGGAGGTCAGCGCGTAGCCGCAGCGACCGCCGCCAGCACCTGATCCGCCAGTTCAGGGCGGCAGATCAGCAGGTCGGGGAGCAGCGGATTGGCGCAATTGTAGACCAGTGGGCTGCCGTCGATGCGCGAGGCATGGAGGCCCGCCGCCAGCGCCACCGCGGCGGGCGCGCAATTGTCCCATTCATACTGGCCGCCGTCGTGCAGGTAGATGTCGGCGCGACCGTCGACCACGGCCATCGCCTTGACCCCCGCCGACCCCATGCCGACCCGCGTCGTCGCCAGCGCCTCGCTGACCCGCGCGACCATGTCGGTCATGCGAGTGCGGCTGACCACCATGCGCGGGGCGGCTGCGCTGCGCAGGTGCGTGCAGCGCGCCTCGGCGGTGGTGTAGACGCGGCCGGTGGTCGGCACCGCCACCGCACCCACCGTCGGACGGCCGCCGATCGCGAGGCCGATATGCACCGCCCAATCGTCGAGCCCCTCGGCATAGTCGCGGGTGCCGTCGAGCGGGTCGACGATCCATACCCGCTCGGCCGCACAGCGGGCGCGGTCGTCGATCGATTCCTCCGACAGAATGAAGTCGTCGGGTCGCGCGGCGCGCAGGCGATCGAGGATCAGCGTGTTCGCCTCGCGATCGCCGGCGTCGCCGAGCGCCTTGCCGTGCGTGTCGCCACGGTCGCGGATCGCGAGCAGCAGCGCGCCGGCCTCTACGGCGACGCTGCGCGCCAGTTCGACGTCGGTGGCCGCAGCCGTCACAGTTCGAAACTCCACACGCCGAGCACATGCTCGACGATCCGTTCGGCGGCAGCCTCGGCGCTTTCGCGACGCGTGTCGATATGGATGTCGGGCCGTTCCGGCGGTTCGTAGGGGCTGGAGATACCGGTGAAATGCGCGATCTCACCGGCCCGCGCCTTGGCGTAGAGCCCTTTGGGATCGCGCGCCTCCGCCTCGGCCAGCGGCGTATCGACGAAGATCTCGACGAACTCGCCGGCGGGCAGCAGGCCGCGCACCAGATCGCGCTCGGCACGGAACGGCGAGATGAAGGCGGTCAACACGATCAGCCCGGCATCGGTCATCAATTTGGCGACCTCGCCGACGCGGCGGATGTTCTCGATCCGGTCGGCATCGCTGAAGCCGAGGTCCTTGTTGAGCCCGTGGCGGACGTTGTCGCCGTCGAGCAGGAAGCTGTGGCGGCCGAGCGCATGCAGCTTCTTCTCGACCAGATTGGCGATCGTCGACTTGCCCGATCCCGACAGGCCGGTGAACCACAGCAGCCGTGGCGACTGGCCCTTCTGCCGGGCGTGCGCCTCGCGGGTGATGTCGACCGATTGCCAATGGACGTTCTGCGCGCGGCGCAGCGCGTGGTGGATCATCCCGGCGGCGACCGTTGCATTGGTCTCGCGATCGATCAGGATGAAGCCGCCGAGTTCGTGGCTGTCGGCATAGGGCTGGAAGACCAGCGGCGCGTCGGTGAACACCTCCGCCACGCCGATATCGTTGAGCGCCAGCGTCTTGGCCGAGAGATGCGCCTGCGTGTTGACGTCGACGACGTGCGCCGGTGGCTGCACCGTCGCGCCGACGGTGCGCGTGCCGAGCTTGAGCCAATAGCCGCGACCGGGGACGAGCGCGGTATCGGCGAGCCAGACGAGCGTCGCCTCAAACTGGTTGGCGGCCTCGGGCGGCGCCTCGGCGGCGGCGATCACGTCGCCGCGCGAGCAATCGACCTCGTCGGCGAGCACCAGCGTCACCGCCTCGCCGGCGCCGGCCGTGTCGCGATCGCCGTCATAGGTGACGATCCGCGCGACCTTGCTCGTCTTGCCCGATGGGACGATCCGGATGGGATCGCCGGTGCGGATGCGGCCGGCGGCGATCGTGCCGGCGAAGCCGCGGAAATCGAGATCGGGCCGGTTGACCCATTGCACCGGCAGCCGGAACGGTGCGGCGGTCGCCCGATCGGCCTCGATCGGCACCGTCTCGAGATGCGGCAGCAACGCCGGACCCTCGTACCAGGGCATGGCGTCGGAGCGCGCCAGTATGTTGGCGCCGGTCAGGCCGGAGAGCGGGATGGCGGTGAAGCCGGCGATGCCGATACTGTCCGCAAACGCCGTGTAATCGGCGACGATCTGCTCGAACCGCGCCCGATCGTGATCGACCAGATCCATCTTGTTCACTGCCAGCACGATGTGGCGGATGCCGATCAGATGGGCGAGGAAGGAGTGGCGCCGCGTCTGCGTCAGCACGCCCTTGCGCGCGTCGATCAGGATCACCGCGAGGTCGGCGGTCGAGGCGCCGGTCACCATGTTTCGGGTATATTGTTCGTGGCCGGGCGTGTCGGCGACGATGAACTTGCGCTTGTCGGTGGCGAAGAAGCGATAGGCGACATCGATCGTGATGCCCTGTTCGCGCTCGGCGGCGAGCCCATCGACGAGCAGGGCGAAATCGATATTCTGCCCCTGCGTGCCGAGCCGCTTGCTGTCCGCCTCGAGCTGGCTGAGCTGATCCTCGAAGATCGTCTTCGAATCGTAGAGCAGCCGCCCGATCAACGTCGACTTGCCGTCGTCAACCGACCCGCAGGTAATGAAGCGGAGCATCGATTTGTGCGCATGGCCGTCGAGATAGGCGTGGATATCCGCGGCGATCAGCGCGTCGGGCGTATAGGCGGTCATCAGAAATACCCCTCGCGCTTCTTCTTCTCCATGCTGGCGGCCTGATCGTGGTCGATCGCGCGGCCCTGCCGTTCGGAGGTGGTGGTGAGCAGCATCTCCTGGATCACGTCGGGCAGGGTTGCCGCCGCGCTCTCCACCGCCCCGGTCAGCGGATAGCAGCCGAGCGTGCGGAAGCGGATCGAGCGTTCGACCGGCACTTCGCCGGGATGCAGCCGAAAGCGATCGTCGTCGACCATCAGCAACATGCCATCGCGCTCCACCGTCGGGCGGGGCGCGGCGAAATAAAGCGGGACGATCTCGATCCCCTGATCGAGGATATATTGCCAGATATCCAGCTCGGTCCAGTTGGACAAAGGGAAGACGCGGATACTCTCGCCGCGGTGGATGCGCGCATTGTAGAGGCTCCACAATTCGGGCCGCTGCGCCTTGGGGTCCCAGCCCTGGCTCGCCGAGCGGAACGAGAAGATCCGCTCCTTGGCGCGGCTCTTTTCCTCGTCGCGGCGCGCGCCGCCGAAGGCGACGTCGTAGCCGCCCGCTTTCAGCGCCTGTTTGAGCCCCTCGGTCTTCCACAGATCGGTATGGCGGCTGCCGTGGTCGAAGGGGTTGATCCCCGCGGCGAGCGCATCGGGATTGGTGTGGACGATCAATTCCATCCCGGCATCGGCCGCGGCCTTGTCGCGCAGATCGTACATCGCGCGGAATTTCCACGTCGTATCGACGTGCAGCAGCGGGAAGGGCGGGCGTGCGGGGAAGAAGGCCTTGCGCGCGAGATGCAGCATGACCGCCGAATCCTTGCCGACCGAATAGAGCATCACCGGCCGTTCCGCCTCGGCGACGACTTCGCGCATGATGTGGATGCTTTCGGCTTCAAGCCGTTGTAAATGGGTAAGCCCGCTCATCAGCGTCCAGATAAGCATCCTGCGCGACGAAGCGACGAACTTATCCTATCGGGCGGCCCTAGTCCGACTGCCGCCGCTCGACCGAATCGAGCAACACGCCGCCGACCATGAACACCGCTATCGGACAGCAGGCGAATAGCAGCCAGCCGCCATAGCCCGGATATTGCTGGAGATAATGGATGCCGCGCTCGACCGCGCCGAGGCCGAGCCCATAGATGACGAGGAACGCCTCGAATTTCGTCTTGATGGTGAAGAGGCGTTTGATCCGTGTCCACATGCGCTGCCCCACGCAAGCACCGGGCCAGTGGCGGAAAACTGCCATTCGCCGCGGGCAGAGTTAGGTTAATTGTCAATTAACCCGACAGGTCCAGCGCCTGCCGCAGCCGGCCGTGGGCGGTTTCGATGTCCCGGATGAGGGCGTCGTCGCCGAGGGCGTCGGGGTCGATCGTCTCGGGCCACCAGCGGCGGACGATCGCGCCGATCGCATCGAGCTTCGCCGCATCGACGAGGAAGCGCGGATCGATCGTCGCGGGATCGGCGACGACCCGCAGCCGCAGGCAGGCGGGGCCGCCGCCATTGGCCATCGACTGTGTGACGTCGACCGTCTCGACCCGGCGAATCGGGCCGTTGCCGGCCCGATGCCGTTCGAGCCAGCCCCAGACCGCGCTATTGGCCCTGGCCTCCATCGGCACGACCAGCGTCGGCCCGTGCGCGGTCGTCACGAGCTGTGCATTGAACAGATAGGAGGCGATCGCGTCGGCGAGGCTGACCTCGCTCTCCGGCACTTCGACGACCTCGACTTCGGGCAGCAGGCGGCGCAGGTCGGCGTAGAGCCGGTCCTTGTCGGCGAAGGCGCGCTCGTGCGCGAACAGCACGCGTTCGTTGGCGACCGCGACGACGTCGTTGTGGAAGGCACCGGCGGCGACCGCCTCCTCCGACTGCTGGACAAATAGCGTCCGTGCCGGATCAAGCCGATGCGCGCGTGCGATCGCGGCGCTCGCCTGCAGGTGCTGGCGGGCGGGGAAATGGCCGCCGGCGACGGTGTAGACGAACAGCTCGACCCCCGGCGCGTCATGCGCCGCGGCGAGCCGCATGTGGTTGGCCGCGCCCTCGTCGCCGAACGGGGCGGGGATCGGCCCGTGGACGGCAAAGGCGTCTTTCGCAAAGGCGGTGCGGAGCTGCGCCAGCGTCTCGGGCCATTCGTGACTGCGATGCGGCATCGTCATAAGATTGGCGACGGTGAGATGGCAGCGGCCGTCCGCCGTATCCGGCGCCGGCGAAACGGTCGCGGCATTGGCGGCCCACATCGCCGAGGCGGACATGGCTTGCGCCTGCAACAGCGGCGGCGCGTCTTCGTAGCGGGTCGACAGCGCATCGAGCCACGCCCGGTCCGGCCGCCGGTGCGGCAGCAGCACGCCCTGCGTCAGCCCGAGCGCGAGATTGGCGCGCATCTTGTCGAGCCCCTGCAACGCCGCCGCGCGCGGCTGCGACAGCTGCCCGGCATGCGCGGTCGCGGCGAGATTGCCCGGCGAAAGGCCGGCATAATTGTGGCTGGGGCCGACGATGCCGTCGAAATTGATCTCGATCACCACCGCGGCACCTGCAACACGTCATCGCCGGGACCGACGCCGAGCGCCTCCGCGCAGTCGCGCGACAGGGCGATGCCGCCGTCATCGTGGCGGATCATCCCATAAGCGCATCGGAAGTCCGCCAGCCGGCCGACCGAGATCAGGGATTCGTCGCCGTCGACGTCGTCGATCGCGACGATCCGCCGCTCGCGTGCCTGTTCGATCGTCTTCACCCGGTCGGTCCGCGCGGTCATCGTCGGGCCGCCGTCGAAGATGTCGACATAATGTTCGTAGCTGAAGCCTTCGTTCTCCAGCATCCGCATCGCCGCGCGACCGCTGGGATGCGGCAGGCCGATCGCCGACCGCGCCGCCTCGGACAGCATTGCGGTATAGATGGGGTGTTTGGGCATCAGGTCGGCGATCATCTGATGGCCGTTGATCGCGTTGAATTGATCGGCGTCCTGGAAGTTCATCCCGAAGAACCGCCCCGCCAGCCCGTCCCAGAACGGCGAGCCGCCCGCCTCGTCGATCACCCCGCGCAATTCGGCGAGGATACGGTCGGCGAAGCGGGCGCGGTGCGCGCGGATGAACAGATAGCGGCTGCGCGCGAGCAGCAGGCCAAGCCCGCCGGCGCGTTCGCCGGGGTGGAGGAACAGCCCGCCGACCTCGCACGATCCTTCCAGATCGGTGGTCAGCGCCAGCATCTCGGCACGGAAGGTGCGCGCCAGCTCCTTGCTGTGCTGGGTCAGCGTGCCGAGGCGGTAGCTGTAGAAGGGATGCTGCTGCCCGACCTGCGTGAACAACTGGCAGGTGCCGCGCACCTCGCCGGTCGCGACATTCTCTAGCATCAGCACGAACAATTCGTCGGTGACCGCGCCGTCCTGCCGCGCGAAGGCGGCGCCGGCGCGGTCGAGCTTGCCGCGCAACGCGGTGCGGTCGGGTGGCAAATTGGTGAAGCCGCCGCCGGTCAGCTTGGCCATTTCGTAGAGATGCTGCAGGTCGTCGGCACGCGCCGCCCTGATCCGGAAGGTCATGCATGCCCCTTTCGCAGGATGCGGTGGATGGTGAGCGCCGACAGCGCCGCCCGCTCGGCGAGGCTGTCGACGATCATGAATTCGTCCGGCGAATGGATCGCTCCGCCCCGCACGCCCATCGTGTCGACGACGGGGACTCCGGCGGCGGCGATGTTGTTGCCGTCGCACACCCCGCCGGTGGCGCGCCATGCGATCGGAATGCCGAGATCGGCACCGACGGCGGCGACGAGCCCGAACAGCGCCTCCGCGCCGGTATCGAGCGGCTTGGGCGGGCGGTTGAAGCCGCCGTGGACCGCGATCGCGACGTCATGCGCCGCGGCGACCTCTGCGACCGCCGCGTCGATCGCGGCGCGGGCACGGGCGATCTCGGCGGCGGCGGCGGGGCGGAAGTTGACGCGCAGCACGGCGAGATCGGGGACGACGTTGTTCGGGCCGCCGCCGTCGATCCGCGCCGGATTGACCGCGAGGCCCGGCGCGCGCGCCTCGGCGAGCCGCAACGCCAGCACGGCGGCGGCGACGATCGCATTGCGGCCGTCTTCGGGATTGCGGCCGGCGTGCGCGCTGCGCCCGCGGACCACGATCGAGAAATTGCCCGTGCCGCCGCGTGCACCGGCGAGCGTACCGTCGGGCAGCGCCGGTTCGTAGGTCAGCGCCGCGACCTTGCCGCGCGCGGCCCGCGCGAGCAACGCGGCCGAGGACAACGATCCGGTCTCCTCGTCGGAGTTGATCACCACCTCATATCCGAGCCGCGCCGCGCCCGCCGCCTCGACCGCCCGTAGCGCCGCGAGCATCACCGCGAGGCCGCCCTTCATATCGGCGGTGCCGGGGCCGTTGATCGTGCCGTCGGCGCGGCGGGTCAGCGTCTGGAAAGTATGATCGGCGGGATAGACGGTATCCATATGGCCGGTGAACAGCATCTGCACCGGCGCGTCGGGCCGGACCCGCAGGTGGAGGTGGCGGCCGTGGGCGATGTCCGCGACGCTGCCGTCGGCGGCAACCGCTTCGGCCGGTTCGGGGTCGACCAGCATGATCTCCCCCGGCAGCACCGCGAAGGCGTCGGCGAGCAGTGCCGCCATCCGCCCGACCCCGGCGAGATGGCGCGTCCCGCTGTTTACCGCCGCCCAGCGCTCGACCTGATCCAGCATCGCGGCCTGGTCGATCGTCGCGACCATTGCGTCTTCGTCGTCCGGCAATCCTCTCATCCGGGGACGTTAGCCGATGGACGCGGCGGGGGGAACCGGCCGCTGCGCGTGAGCCTAGAAGCTGTATACCAGCGACGCGCGGCTGGTCGTGTCCGTCGACAGCGACCCCACCGGCGGCATGCTTTCATATTGGACGTTGTACGACAGCGCCGCCGACAGCGGCCCGATCAGCTTGGCGTTGACCGAGGTCGTGCCGCTGAGCGTCGAATTCGAGCTTTGCACGTAGGCCGACGCGTTCTGCGTCACCGACAGGCCGGGCAGCAGCCGCCAGTTGAACGCCAGGGTGCCGCGACCGGCGATGTTGCTCTGGTCGGTCTGGTCGGTGAACGCCGTCTGGCGGAACGCCGGGCCGAGCTCGATGTCGAGCCGGATCGCCGAGGTCTTGATCGCGCTGTAGCCGACGCCGGTCGAGGCGGAATAGCGGTGATAGAAGCCGAGGAACCGGTCCTCCTCATATTGCGCGGCGCCGTAGAGGTAGACGCGATCCTTGATCTTGTAGTTCGGCTCGTAGCTGGCGAGATAATGTTCGCGCGTCGTGATCCCGGCGTTTTCCTGATAATCCGCCTGGATGTGGAACTTGTGCCGCCATTGCAGGCCTTCGCGGGTCAGGTCGAGCACCGCCGATCCACCCTTGCTGTCGGTGTTGCCGGTGGTGATGTAGCCGCCGAGCTCGGCGCGGCCGCTCCACAGGTCGAACATGCTCGCCTGCCGGATCGTCGTCTGCCGCGCCTGCGCGCGATCGCTGCGCCATTTCTGCGCGATCGCCAGCACCGCATCGGCGCTCGCCGGATCGGCGAGGCGAGCATATTTGACCACCACCGACACGTCGCCGTCGTTGCCGCTCTCGAGCGCGGCATCGAGCATCGAGCGGATCGCGGCAGGGATCGGCACCTTGCTGTCGTCCGGCTCGCCATCCGCCGGCGCGTTGGCGAGCAGCAGCGGGGCGAGGATCAGAACGAGGATCGGGGACAGCAGGGTAGCGCGCACATCGCGCGCTCTACCCGTTGAGTCCGTAGAGGAAACCCCCAAAATCCGCTCACCCCGTTTGGTCTGCGCCGAGCCGAGGCCGGAACGCGGCGAGCACGGCCGTGTAAAGATCGCGTTTGAACGGCACGATCAGCGTCGGCAGGTCGTCCGGATCGCTCCATCGCCAGGCGCGGAATTCGGGGTGGGGCGTGTCGATCCGCACGTCGGAATCCTCGCCGAGGAAGCGGAACAGGAACCAGCGCTGACGCTGGCCGCGCCATTTGCCCTTCCACACCTTGCCGACCATGTCGTCGGGCAGGTCGTAGAAGAAGTCGTCCGGCGCCTCGGCGACCAGTTCGACCTTGTCGGGCGAAATCCCCGTCTCCTCGCCGAGCTCGCGGACCGCCGCCGCATGGGCGTCCTCGCCGGGATCGATCCCGCCCTGCGGCATCTGCCATGCCTCCAGGATCGTATCGATGCGCTGGCCGACGAAGACCTTGCCGTCGCGGTTGACCAGCATGACGCCGGCGCAAGGACGGTAGGGCAGGCGCGCGTTGGCGTCGTTGCTCATCGGCCGGCCGCCGCCGGCTCACCGACCGGCAGATCGGCGAGCGCGCGAGTCGCGCGAAACGCCTCGCGCGCCTCGGCGGGCGGCATCGCGTGCCGCGCCGGTCCGGGCAAGGCGTTGCGATAATCGAGGAAACTCCGGACGTCAGGGGGCGTATCGGTCATGCGTCACTCCGCAGGCGGCTTGGGGAACGGCCACCGCATCCCCAATTACCGGGCGTGATCCCGATCGTCCATCATCCCGCCTATGTCGCGCCCGCGCCGGCGCGCTCCACCTACCGCTGGAACAAGAACGGCCTGATCCGTGACCTCCTGCTGGCCGAGGGGCCGCGGGTGGCGTGGCACGCCCCTGAATCGATGCCGCTGCATTGGCTGGAGGCGGTGCACGACCCCGGCTACGTCGCCGAGGTGCTGGCCGCCGACGTGCCGTATCTCAAGACCCGACGGATCGGCTTCCCGATCACGCCCGAGGTCGCGGCGCGCGCGCAGGCGGTGCCGGGGGGCACGTGGCTGGCGGCGCATCTCGCGCTCGATTACGGCTTCGCGGCAAACACCGCGGGCGGCAGCCATCACGCGCTCGCCGACACCGGTGCGGGCTATTGCGTGTTCAACGACCTCGCGCTTGCCGCGGTGCGGCTGATCGAGGAGGGGACGGTCGACCGGCTGGCGGTGGTCGATTGCGACGTCCATCAGGGCGACGGCACCGCCGCGCTGCTCGCCGGTCGGCCGGAGATCGCAACCTATTCGATCCACGCCGAGAAGAACTTCCCGGTGCGCAAAGCGCGTTCGACGCTCGACGTGGGGCTTGCCGACGGGGTCGGCGACGACGCCTATCTGGCGACGCTGGCGGCGACGCTCACGCCGTTCCTCGCCGAGCATCGGCCACAGCTGATCCTGTATCAGGCGGGCGTCGATCCCTTTGCGGGCGACCGGCTCGGACGGCTGTCGCTGACGCTCGACGGACTGGCGCGGCGCGAGCGGCTGATCGCGCGGCTGACCCGCGGCATCCCGATCGCGAGCACCGTCGGCGGCGGCTATGGCGACGACGCGCTGGAGATCGCGCGACGGCATGTCGCCGCGATCCTGACGCTCGGCGAGGCGGTTGCGGCGCGCTGACCCTTTCCTGATCGGCCAAGCTGCGGCATGAGCGCCCGCGACATGGCTGCGGACACATTTCAGACACGCGCGCTCGCCCCGATCTTCCACCGCTTTCTCGACCGGATCGATGCCGGGCTGGCGAGCGGCGGCATCGAGGCGCGACTGCCCGACGGCACCCACCGGCTGCTCGGCGGACGCAAGCCGGGGCCGGTGCCGATCGTCACCCTTCACCGCTGGCGCGCGCTGGTCCGGCTGGCGACGGGCGGTTCTGTCGGCTGGTATCGCGCGTGGCGCGACGGCGACTGGTCGAGCCCCGACCCGGTGCCGCTGTTCGATCTCTTCATGCGCAATCGGGTCGAGCTCGCCGACGTCGCGCGAGCCGGCGGCGGATCGAAGCTGTTGCTGCGCCTCTGGCACCGGCTGCGCCGCAACGACAAGCAGGGTTCGCGGCGCAACATCGCCGACCATTACGACCTCGGCAACGACTTCTACCGCGAATGGCTCGATGCCGGCCTGACTTATTCGAGCGGGATCTTTGAACGGGGCGATACGCTGGAGGACGCACAGTCCCGCAAGCTCGCCGCGATCCTCGATCGCACCGGCACGGCGCCGGGCGAGACGATCCTCGAGATCGGCTGCGGCTGGGGTTCGTTCGCCGCCACCGCGGCGGCGGGCGGGCGGCTCGTCCATGCGCTGACGCTGTCGACCGAGCAGAAGGCGGCGGTCGATGCGCGGAACCTGCCGGGGGTGACGGTGGCACTGACCGACTATCGCGACGTCACGGGCCAGTTCGACGCGGTGGCGAGCGTCGAGATGGTCGAGGCGGTCGGCCAGGATTACTGGTCGGCCTATTGCGACACGCTGGCGCGGGTGCTCAAGCCGGGCGGGCGCGCAGCGCTGCAATATATCAGCATCGCCGACGACGTGTTCGACCGCTATGCGACCAGCGTCGACTTCATCCAGCGCTATGTCTTCCCCGGCGGCATGCTGCTGTCGGAAAGCCGCTTTCGTGCCTTGTGCGAGGCGCGGGGTCTGGCGTGGACCGATCCCTACAGCTTCGGGCTCGATTATGCGCAGACGTTGCGCCACTGGCGCGAGCGGTTCGAGAATGCCGACAAGGCCGGGCGTCTGCCCGAACGGCTCGATGCGCGGTTCCGCGATCTGTGGCGCTATTATCTGATGTATTGCGAAGGCGGCTTCCGCGGCCGCGGCATCGACGTCGCACAGGTGACGCTGGTGAAGCGCAAGTAAATTCCTCCCTCGCGCTAGCGGGGGAGGGGGACCGCCCGGCCTAGCCGGGTGGTGGAGGGGGCGTTGCCGCATACGCTGAGCGGACCGTATCCCCCCCTCCGTCAGGCCTTCGGCCTGCCACCTCCCCCTGGCGGGGGAGGACTTGGAGTCACCCCACCCGTTCGCGGTGTCCGGCCTCGAAGCCCGCCACCGCCAGCGCGACGATCCGGTCTGCCACCGTCTCGGGCGGCTTGACCGACTCGGGCGCCTCGCCCGGATAGGCGCGCGCGCGCATCTTGGTTCGGGTCGCGCCGGGGTCGACGATCGCGGTGCGGATCTGGCTGATGTCGGCGGTCTCGTCGCCATAGGCGCCGAGCATCGTTTCGAACGCCGCCTTCGACGCGCCATAGGCGCCCCAATAGGCGCGCGGATTGCGCCCGACGCTGGAGGTCAGCCCGATCACCTTGCCCGCCGCCGCCTTGCGCAGCATCGGGTCGAACGCCTGGATCATCGCCACCTGCGCGCTGACGTTGAGCGTCAGCACCTGCGCCAGTTCCTTGGCGTCGATCGCCGGCACCGCGGCGAGGCTGCCGAGCATCGCCGCATTGAGCACCAGCACGTCGAGCGCCTGCCAGCGCTCCCCGACCGCCGCGGCGAGCCGCGCGATACTGTCGGTCTGCGTCAGGTCGAGCGGTGCGATCGTCGCCGAGCCGCCGGCGTCGAAGATCGTTTCCTCGACCGCCTCCAGATCCTTGGCGGTGCGCGCGGTCAGCACGACATGCGCGCCCGCCGCACCCAGCGCGATCGCGGTGGCGGCGCCGATGCCGCGGCTCGCGCCGGTGACCAGCGCGAGTTGGTTCGCAAGCGGACTGGCCATGCCTTAGTTGACCCGCTCCGCCAGCATCGCGAACTGGTCGACCGCGACGCTATCGTCCTGGTCGGTCAGCGTCGTGGGATAGTCGCCGGTGAAGCAGGCGTCGCAATATTTCGGCCGGATGTCGGCGCGCTTCGCCTCGCCCAGCGCCTTGTAGAGACCGTCGATCGACACGAACGACAGGCTGTCGGCGTGGATAAAGTCGGTCATCCCGCCGAGGTCGAGCTTGGCGGCGAGCAATTTGGCACGCTCCGGCGTGTCTACGCCGTAGAAGCAGCTATGCCGCGTCGGCGGGCTGGCGATGCGCATATGCACCTCGGCCGCGCCGGCATCGCGCATCATCTGCACGATCTTGAGGCTGGTGGTGCCGCGCACGATCGAATCGTCGACGAGGATGATCCGTTTGCCCTTGATCAGCGCGCGATTGGCATTGTGCTTCAGCTTGACGCCGAGGTGGCGGACCTTGTCGCCCGGCTGGATGAAGGTGCGGCCGACGTAATGCGAGCGGATGATGCCGAGCTCGAACGGAATGCCCGATTGCTGCGCATAGCCGATCGCCGCCGGCACGCCCGAATCAGGCACCGGAATGACGAGGTCGGCCTCGACCGGCGTCTCGATCGCGAGCTGTGCGCCGATCTCCTTGCGCACCGTATAGACCGACTGGTCGCCGGCGATCGAATCGGGGCGGCTGAAATAGACCCATTCGAAGATGCACGGCCGCGGCGCCATCGGCGCGAACGGGCGAATCGACCGAATCTCGCCGTTCTGGACGATCACCAGCTCGCCCGGCTCGACCTGCCGTTCGAAGGTCGCGCCGCAGACGTCGAGCGCCACCGTTTCGGAGGCGAAGATCACCGCGCCGTCGAGCTTGCCCATCACCAGCGGCCGGATGCCGAGCGGGTCGCGGCAGGCGATCATCCCCTCGGGTGTCATCACGACGAGGCTGTAGGCGCCCTCGATTTGCTTCAGCGCGTCGATGAAGCGGTCGAGCAGGGTGCGATAGTTGGAGGTCGCGACGAGATGGATGATCGTCTCGGTGTCGCTGGTCGACTGGAAGATCGAGCCGCGCCGGATCAGCTCGCGCCGCAGCTTCATCGCGTTGGAAATATTGCCGTTATGCGCGACGGCGAAGCCGCCGCTGGCGAGTTCGGCATAGAGCGGCTGGACGTTGCGCAGCGCCGTCTCGCCGGTCGTCGAATAGCGGACGTGGCCGACCGCATAATCGCCGGGCAGCGCGCGGATCACGTCGTCGCGGTCGAAATTGCCCGCGACATGGCCCATCGCGCGATGGGTGTGGAAGTGATGGCCATCGAAGCTGCTGATGCCAGCCGCCTCCTGGCCGCGGTGCTGCAGTGCGTGCAGGCCGAGCGCGACGAGCGCCGCGGCGCTGTCGCTGCCGGATACACCGAATACGCCGCACTCTTCGCGCAGCTTGTCGTCTTCAAACGGATGGGTCGTCAGCATGGTGGCGGGGGCTCACATCGTGCGGGTGGCCATATAGGAACGCATTCCGCGTTTGTCGCGTATTTGTAATGCGCAAAACGAACCGATTGTCGCGATGCGCGTTTCGGGCGCGAAGGAGAGGGTGATGGCCAAGGACCATGGCGCGCAGATCAAGGACGACGCGCTCTACGAGGAGCTGCTGAAACAGGGCAATTCCAAGGAGAAGGCGGCGCGGATCGCCAATGCCAAGGCGGCCGGCACGCTCGATCATCCCGGCGGGAAACTGGAGGACCGCAGCAAGGCGGACCTGCTGAAGGAAGCACGCGAGATCGGCATCGAGGGCCGTTCGAAGATGGACGGGGCGGCGCTTGCGAAGGCGATCCGCGGCCACAAATAGGCGCTGCGGTTCCAAACCGCGCCTCGACCACCCGTCACCCCGGACTCGTTCCGGGGTCCACTGGGCCGCAGGGGAATGGTATCCCCTCAAGCCGCGCTCCTCGCCGCGGAGTGGACCCCGGAACAAGTCCGGGGTGACGGGGTGGCTGACAGGGCGTCGACGACGCTTACCGCTCGCTCGTCATCGGAAGGCGACGCGCGGAAGACGAAGCCGACGGGAAGGCGGACGCTGGCCGTTTTGCGCCGGTGGCTTCCTGCACCTCGTTACCGCGGGCTACCGTATCCCCCTTACGCCGCACGCCGCCCAGTTCCGCTACCGGCGTTGCGACTGGCGTCGGCGTCACTGCCGCCACCGGCACGGCTGTCAGCAGCACCTGCTGCTTCATGCACTGCCGCCGGTCAGGGCGCGGATATTTGGCGCAATTCCATAGCGTCCGCTCCAGCCCGACATCGCGGTCGCGGATATAGCTGAACGCCATCGCCGCGACCTGATCGGCGGTCAGCGGCGCGGCGGTCGGCGTCTTTGCTGCATCGCTCCACGCCGAGAAGCGGCACGCCTTGCGCTCGCCGCACGCCTTGGCGGCGATCGTCGGATACAATTCGGGCTGCACGCCCCACGGCAAGGTCACGAAGAAACTGTCGCCATCGGCCGCCGAGGCGGTGAACGGCGCCGTCTCGCCCTCCACGCCGTCCGGCGCGATCAGTCCGAGTGCCGCCGACGCCTCGAGCAATGCCGCATCCGCCTCCGCAAGCGCGCCGCCCATCTTGTGCGCGTCGGAGATCGGCGCGAGCTGCGCGATCACCGGCTCGCTCGAACTCACCTGCCGGTTGAACGCGGGCGGCGTCCCCCACCAGCCGGTCCAGCGGAAGAACAGATGGCTGTGCACCGCAACGACCTTGTCGAGGCTCGCCTGCCAATAGGGCACCACCCAGTCGGTGTGGTAATGCGTCGCATAGCCGACCGGGCGATAGACCGCGCCGCCCAGCGCCATCGTCGCCACCTCGCGTGCCCGCCGCCAGGCGTCGGCGGTCGGCGTCCAGCGGGTCAGCGCATGGTCGCAGGCGAAGCTGAACTGGCAGCCTGTGCTGCGCTCCTGCCCCTCGAAGATCACGCCGCAGACGGTCTTGGGGAAGGCGGGATGGCGCAGCCGGTTGAGCACCACCTGCGCGACCGCGCGCTCGCCTTCGGTATCGTCGCCCGCCTCGTAGAGCACGCCCGCCGCCATACAGTCGGTCGCCCGCGCGCGATCCTCCGCGCCGCCGGCGAAGCGGAACGGCCGCGCCGCCGGATTGGGCAAATCGGAGAAGGGTACGCCGGCGTTGAACGCCTTGGCGTCCTCCGGCGTCAGATCGATGAACGTCACCGGTTCGACCGGCGGCAGTTCGGCGGGCGGCACGACCCGCCGTTGCAGCACGACACGCTTGTGCGGCTGCGGCATCGCGGGCGGATGGGTGACGACGAGGGCGGGGACGGCGACCGCGACGATCGCAGTCGCCGCCAGCACCGCGCGCAGCCACATCGGGCTGCGCGCCTGGGAAGGAACCGTCACTGTTCGGGCAGGAAGTCCGGCACCGACAGATAGCGCTCGCCCGTGTCATAGTTGAAACCGAGCACGCGGACACCGTCGGGCAGGTCCGGCAGCTTCTGGAGGATCGCGGCGAGCGTCGCACCCGACGAGATACCAACGAGGATACCCTCTTCGGTCGCCGAGCGGCGCGCCATGTCCTTGGCGACCGCGGCGTCGACCTCGATCACCCCGTCGAGCGCCTGCGTGTGCAGGTTGCGCGGGATGAAGCCGGCGCCGATCCCCTGGATCGGATGCGGCCCCGGCTGGCCGCCGGCGATGACCGGCGAGGCGGCGGGTTCGACCGCGAAGACCTTGAGGTTCGGCCAATGCTTCTTCAGCGTCTCGGCGACGCCGGTGATATGGCCGCCGGTGCCGACGCCGGTGATGATGACGTCGATCGGCGAGTCGCGGAAATCGTTGAGGATCTCCTGCGCCGTCGTGCGGGTGTGGACATCGATGTTGGCGCCGTTTTCGAATTGCTGCGGCATCCACGCGCCCGGCGTCGCATGGACCAGCTCGATCGCGCGCTCGATCGCCCCCTTCATCCCCTTCTCGCGCGGGGTCAGGTCGAAGGTCGCGCCATAAGCGAGCATCAGCCGCCGCCGCTCGAGCGACATCGATTCGGGCATGACGAGGACGAGCTTGTAGCCCTTCACCGCGGCGACCATCGCCAGGCCGACGCCGGTGTTGCCGCTGGTCGGCTCGATGATCGTGCCGCCGGGCTTGAGATCGCCATTGGCTTCCGCCGCCTCGATCATCGCCAGCGCGATGCGATCCTTGATCGAGCCGCCCGGATTGGAGCGTTCGGATTTGATCCAGACTTCCGAATCTGGAAACAGCTTGGCGACGCGGATGTGCGGCGTGTTGCCGATCGTTTCCAGGATGGTGTTGGCCTTCATGGCTTGGCTTCTCCGTGCTGCGGTTCGATCTGTAACATGTCTGGCGGGTCGAAGGTCCGTGCGGCGCGCAGTTCGGGGAACAGCCGCGCCCAGAGCAACGTGACGACGATCGCCGCGATCCCGCCGAACGCGACCGCGCCGACCGGACCGAGCAGCGACGCCATCAGCCCGCTTTCCGCCTCGCCCAGTTCGTTCGATGCCGAGATGGTGAGCTGCGACACCGCGCTCACCCGGCCGCGCATCTCGTCGGGCGTGTGAAGCTGGATCAGCGACTGGCGGACGTAGACCGACACCATGTCGGCGCCGCCCGCGACGATGAGCGCGGCGAGGCTGAGCGGGAAGGAGGTCGACAGGCCGAAGGTCAGCACCGCCACGGCGAAGACGACCACCGCGATCAGCATCTTGGTGCCGACGTTGCTGTCCATCGGCCGCACCGAGAACCATACCGCGGTCACCGCCGCGCCGATCCCCATGCCGGCGGCGAGCACGCCCAGCCCCTGCGCGCCGACGTGCAGGATATCGCGTGCGTAGATCGGCAGCAGCGCGGTCGCGCCGGCGAGCAGCACGACGAACAGGTCGAGCGTGATCGTGGCGAGCACCAGCCGGTTGTTGCGGACGTACTGGAAACCGTCGAGGATGCGGGTGAGCGGGTGTTTGTCGGTCTGCGCCGGCGGCTGCGGCACCGGCCCGATCAGGAACATCGTCGCCAGCGCCAGAACGAACAGCCCCGTGATCGTCGCATAGGCGACGTCGGGATGGATCGCATAAAGCAGCCCGCCGACGCTCGGCCCGGCGATCGAGCCGACCTGCCACGCGATCGACGAGATCGCGATCGCGGTCGGCAGGCTCTCACGCGGCACCAGATTGGGGGCGAGCGCCGAATAGGCCGGGCCGGTGAAGGCGCGCACGACGCCGATCACCACCGCCGCGAAGAACAAGGCCGGCAGCGTCAGCTCGCCGAGCCAGGTCAGCACGCCCAGGAACGCCGCGACCAGCGCGATCACCGCTGTCGTGGCGCGGACGATCCAGCGCCGGTCGACGCTGTCGGCGACGAGGCCGGTGACGGGAGTGAGCAGGAACAAAGGCACGAACTGCGCCGCGCCGATCATGCCGAGCAGGAACGCCGCCTGCCGCACGTCCATCGTTTCGCGCGCCAGGCCATAGACTTGCCAGCCGATGACGATCGCCAAGGCGGTCTGCGCGATCGTGCCGGACAGGCGCGACAGCCAATAACTGCGGAAATTGGCGATACGGAAGGGGTGGGTGGCCATGTGGCGCGCAGCTTTGCCGCGTGCGCAACCGAAGGGCAACATAGTTGCGCTTTTCAGCGGATGCACGGGAGGATGACGCCGCCTCCGCACTCGCTATAGACGCTGGCATGGCCGATCCCCGCGAAACCGAACTCGTCCTCGATCCCAAATACGACGGCGCGGGGCTGATCACCGCGGTCGTCACCACCCGCGACGGCGCGCTGCTGATGGTCGCGCACATGAACGCCGAGGCGCTCGCCGCGACGCAGGCGAGCGGCGAGGCGACCTTTTGGTCGCGCAGCCGCGCGCGGCTGTGGAAGAAGGGCGAGACGTCGGGCAACGTGCTGCGCGTCGTCGAGATGCGCATCGACTGCGATCAGGATGCGCTGTGGATCATCGCCGATCCCGCCGGCCCCGCCTGCCATACCGGCGCGGCTAGCTGTTTCTACCGCCGGGTCGACGGCGATCGGTTGCAGGCGATCGGATGAGGCGCGCGCTGTTCGCGGCGCTGCTGCTCGCCGGCTGCGGATCGCCGCCACCGGCGCCGCAAGACACGCCGGGCAGCCGGTTGGAGCGCGCGGCGCTGCGTGCCGGCCTCGTCGGCGATCCCGCGCGCGCCAGCCTCGCCGGATCGTGGGCCGCCGACACCGACCGGCTCTGCATCGTCCCCGCCGGCCGCGACCTCTTCCGGATCGGCGCGTTGATCGATTACGGCGAGGGGCAGGGCTGCGCCGCTGCCGGCACCGCCCGCCGGCGCGGAGAGACCGTCACGGTCGCCTTCGGCCCCTGCCGCTTCGATGCGCATTTCGACGGTGAACGCATCGTCTTCCCTGCCGCGATGCCCGCCGATTGCGATCGGTACTGCACCGGCCGCGCCTCGCTCGATTCGCTGACCGTCGAGCGGCTCAGCGGCGCGGTGGCCGAGGCGGCGACGCTACGCGCGCCGTCTGGAAAACGCCTCTGCAGTGCGGGTGAGTAGGTTGACGTTGACGTAAACGTGACGTAACGATCCGGCCATGGCCTCGTCACCCGCTTATGCCGTGATCGAACATCGCCACGATCGCGACTCCTTCACGATTTCCGATCTGTGCGAAGAGTTCGGCGTCACCGCGCGGGCGCTGCGCTTCTACGAGGACGAAGGGCTGATCGCGCCCGAGCGGCGCGGCACCCAGCGCATCTATTCGCATCGCGACCGCGCGCGGCTCGCCTGGATCCTGCGCGGCAAGCGCGTCGGCTTCAGCCTCGGCGAGATCCGCGAGATGATCGACCTCTACGATCTCGACGACGGCCGCCGTCTCCAGCGACAGGTGTCGATCGACCGCTGCCGCGCACGGATCGAACTGCTCGAACGCCAGAAGCACGACATCGACGCCGCGATCGCCGAGCTCACCGAATTCGTGGCGGTCGTCGAGGCCGTCCATATCGCCGACACACAAGGATAATCGGATGCCCCAGTATACGCCCCCCGTCCGCGACACGCGTTTCATCCTCGAGCATGTCGTCGGCCTGCAGAAATACGCCAATCTGCCCGGCTTCGACGCCGCCACCCCCGACGTGGTCGAGGCGGTGCTTGAGGAGGGCGGCCGCTTCGTCGCCGAGGTGCTGTTCCCGCTCAACCAGTCGGGCGATCTGGAAGGCTGCACGCGGAACGAGGACGGCAGCGTCACCACCCCCGCCGGCTTCAAGGACGCCTATAACCAGTACGTCGAGAGCGGCTGGGCGACGCTGGGCAACGCGCCGGAATATGGCGGGCAGGGCATGCCGCACGTCGTGTCGATCGCCTTCCAGGAATATATGATCTCGTCGAACATGGCCTTCGCCATGTATCCCGGCCTGACCCACGGCGCGATCGCCGCCTTGGTCGCCAAGGGCAGCCCCGAGCAGCAGCAGATGTACGTCCCCAAGATGGTGTCGGGCGAATGGGGCGGCACGATGAACCTCACCGAGCCGCAATGCGGCACCGACCTCGGCCTGATCCGCACCAAGGCGGAGCCGCAGGCGGACGGCTCCTATGCGATCACCGGCACCAAGATCTTCATCTCGGCGGGCGAGCACGACCTCACCGACAACATCATCCATCTCGTGCTGGCCAAGACGCCGGGCGCGCCCGACAGTTCGAAGGGCATCTCGCTGTTCGTGGTGCCCAAGGTGCTGGTCAACGACGACGGCAGCCTCGGCGAGCGCAACGCCGTCACCTGCGGCTCGATCGAGCACAAGATGGGCATCCACGCCAATTCGACCTGCGTGATGAACTATGACGGCGCCAAGGGCTGGCTGGTCGGCGAGGAGATGAAGGGCCTTGCCGCGATGTTCATCATGATGAACGCGGCGCGGCTCGGCGTCGGCCTGCAAGGGCTCGGCATCGCCGAGGTCGCATATCAGAATGCCGTCCAGTACGCCGAGGATCGTCGCCAGGGCCGCGCGCTGACCGGGCCGAAGCAGCCCGAGGAAAAGGCGGACACCTTGTTCGTCCATCCCGACATCCGCCGCATGCTGATGGAGGCCAAGGCGTGGACCGAGGGGCTGCGTGCGCTCTGCCTGTGGGGTGCGTTGCAGGTCGATCTGGAGCATCATGCCGGCACCGATGCCGAGCGCGAGATGGCGGGCGACCTGATCGGCCTGCTCACGCCGGTCATCAAGGGCGTCGGCACCGACAAGGGCTATGAGGTCGCGACCAACGCGCAGCAGGTCTATGGCGGACACGGCTACATCGCCGAATGGGGCATGGAGCAATATGTCCGCGATGCCCGGATCGCGATGATCTACGAAGGCACCAACGGCGTGCAGGCGATGGACCTCGTCGGCCGCAAGCTTGCGCTCAAGGGTGGTCGTGCGGTGCAGGCGCTGTTCAAGATCGTCGCCGAGGAAACCGCGGCGGCCGAAGCCGTTGAGGCGACGGCGGGGATCGCCACCGCGCTCAAGAAGGCGCTCGGCGAGCTGCAGGCCGCGACGATGTGGTTCATGGCGAACGGCATGAAGAACCCGGAGAATGTCGGTGCCGGCGCGGTGCCGTACATGCATCTGATGGGGATCGTGGCCACCGGCCTGATGTGGCTGCGCATAGCGAAGGCCGCCGCCGAGCTGAAGGCCGCGGGCGAGGGCGACCCGGCGTTCCTCGACGCCAAGCTGGTCACCGCCCGCTTCTTCGCCGAGCGGATCGCGCCCGACGCGGGCGCGCTGCGCCGCAAGATCGAGGGTGGCGCGGAGAGCCTGATGGCGCTGCCGCCGGAAATGTTCCGCGCGGCGTGATCCGCGGGGGTGCCGGCGGTTGGCGCGGCAGTCCTGCGATAGTCGCCAAGGTACGCAAGAGCTGTACCCCGGCGGAGGCCGGGGCCCAGTTGGGCGAAGGTTTGCGATGACTTACGACAGTCATCCCAACTGGGCCCCGGCCTCCGCCGGGGTACAGCGACGCTCCATTGAGACCTTTCGCTTCCCGTGATGACGGCATGGGTGAGGGCCTAACGCAAAGAGTGGGCCGGGCGGCCGAAATTTACCCAATAGGTCCCGGCACGGTATACTGTGCCGCAAGACGATCAGATCGGCTGCCGCTAGGTCCGCCGATCGGAAACGAGGGGATGCCGTAACCAACGCGCGAGCGGCGCCCGCCCGCGTGTTAGATGCGGAGACGAAGCCATGACGTCCAAGACCCAGATCGTCATCGTCGGCGGTGGTGCGGCGGGCCTCGAACTCGCCACCCGGCTCGGCGCACGCTATGGCCGCAAGGCGCACGACATCATCGTCGCCGATCGCAACCGCACGCATATCTGGAAGCCGCTGCTGCACGAGGTGGCGACCGGCTCGCTCGACGCCAACATGGACGAAGTCGGCTATCGCAGCCATTGCCATCGCTGGGGCTATCGCTACTTCTACGGCACGCTGCGCGCGATCGACCGGACCGCGCGGCAGGTTCATCTGGCACCGGTGTACGACGATCAGGGTCGCGAGGTGATCGCCGCGCATGCGATCCGCTACGATTATCTGGTGCTCGCCTATGGTTCGGTGACCAACGATTTCGGCACGCCCGGCGTGGCGGAGAATTGCACCTTCCTCGACAGCCGGGCGCAGGCCGACCGCTTCCGCGACCGGCTGCTCGATCATTGCCTGCGCGTCTCGCGGACGATGACCGCCGATCCCGCCAGCGACGCGCACGTCCGCATCGCCATCGTCGGCGGCGGTGCCACCGGGGTCGAGCTGGCCGCGGAATTGTTCAACGCCGCCGCGGCGCTCGGCCATTACGGGCTGGAGGTGTTCGACGAGAGCCGGCTCGCGGTGACGCTGATCGAGGCGGGTCCGCGCATCCTTCCCGCTTTGCCCGAGCGGCTCGCCGATGCCGCGCGCGGCGAGCTGGAGGCGCTCGGCGTCCGCGTGCTCATCGACACGCCGGTGACCGCGGCGGACCGCGACGGCCTGACCACCGGCAGCGGCGACCGGATCGACGCCGACCTGATGGTCTGGGCGGCGGGGGTGAAGGCGGTGCCGATCGCCGACGGGCTCGACGGGCTCGATCTCGCCCGCGGCGGGCAGGTGGTAGTGACGCCGACGTTGCAGAGTGTCAGCGATGATCGCATCTTCGCGATCGGCGATTGTGCGGCGTGCCGGCTGCCGGGCAGCGACCGCCCGGTGCCGCCACGTGCGCAGGCGGCGCATCAGATGGCCGCGGCGGTGTTCGTCAACCTCAAGCGGCAGATGGCGGGCAGGCCGTTGCGCCCGTTCGTCTACCGGGATCACGGCTCGCTGGTGTCACTGAGCCGCTTTTCTACCGTCGGCACGCTGATGGGCAATCTGGTCGGTGGCAAGCTGGCGATCGAGGGGCGGCTGGCGCGGTTCGTCTATCTGTCGCTCTACCGCATGCATCTGATCGCCATCCACGGCTGGATCAAGGGCTGCGCGCTGATCGTGATCGGCCACGTCAACCGCATCGTCCGGCCGCGGCTCAAGCTGCACTGACCCCGGCGGGCGCTGATATCCAGCCTTTGCGCGCGGCAAATCAAGCTGCTTTGCCAAGCTGCTGCGCTCCGCCGAGATGACGGGCCGCAGCAAGGATCGAAATCATGGTTGAGCTCAGCGCCGACGAATATCCGTCGATCGCTTTCCCGCAGGAGATCGACGTCGTCGTCGAGCAATTGCAGCGCGCCCGCATCGCCTGGCGCACCGCGCACCCGCACAACGACGAACGCGGCAGCCGCTTTCCCTCACGTCAGGCGCTCAAGCGGATCACCGGAGAGCTGGGCACCGCCTTGTTCCCGTTGCGGCTCGGCCCGTCGGAGCTGACCGCCGCCAACGAAAATGCGTTCATCGCCGCCTCGCTCGAATCGACGCTGGCGCAGCTCGCCGCGCAGATCGATCTCGAACTGGGCTATAGCGGCAGCGAGGGCGACGTCCGTGCGACGGCGCTGCGCGCCGAGCGGCTGATCGGTGCCTTCGCCGCCGGCCTGCCCGAGATCCGCCGCATCCTCGATAGCGACGTGGAAGCCGCTTATGCCGCCGATCCCGCGGCGCGCAGCGTCGACGAGGTGCTGGTCGCCTATCCGTCGTTCACTGCGATCATCCATCATCGCATCGCGCATTTGCTGTACGGCCTCGGCGCGCCGCTGGTCGCGCGCCTGATCGCCGAGATCGCGCACGCCGGCACCGGCATCGACATCCATCCCGCCGCGCGCATCGGCCGGCGGTTCTTCATCGATCACGGCACCGGCGTGGTGATCGGCGAGACCGCGATCCTTGGCGATCGCGTCCGCCTGTACCAGGGTGTCACGCTGGGTGGCGACCCCGATCTGTTCGGCGACAAATCGGGCGCGCCGCGCCATCCGATCGTCGCGGACGATGTGGTGATCCACGCCAATGCGACGATCGTCGGCCGGGTGACGATCGGCGCGCGCTCGCGCATCGGCGGCGGCGTCTGGCTGCGCCAGGACGTGCCGGCGGACACGCTGGTCGAGGCGCCGGCGCCGCTGTTCCGCGCCTTGCCGATCCCCGCCGTGACGGCTTGATCAGGCGGTCAGCGCCATCAGATAGGGGTGGGCGAGGACGCGGTCGGCGTTGCGTGCGCCGATCGCGGTGTCGTTGACCAGCCGGCTGCCCGCGACGGTGCGATAGAGCGCCACGCAGGCGTCGATCCGGGCGAAGCGCGCGCCCGCCGCGGCGGTCCGGGTGTAGAAGTCCCAGTCGTTGCAATTATGGAAGCTGGGGTCGAATCCCCCGACCTGCGCCACCATCGCGCGGCGGACGATCGACCAGCTCGGCCCGATGACGCCGCCGCTGGCCAGGCCGCGACGGATGCAGCCGCCGTCCCAGCCGCATTCGGGCGCTTGCGGCGCGCCGTCGCCCTCGACGCGGGCGAAATGACCGACGACGATGTCGTGCAGCCCGCCCGCGGTGCCATCGAGCAGCGCCCGCGCCGCGCCGGGCAGCCAGACGTCGTCGCTGTCGAGGAAGGCGATCCAGTCGGATCCTGCGGCGCCTGCGCCGGTGTTGCGCGCCTGCGAGGCGCCGACGTTGCGCGGCAGCACGATCGCCTCGACCGACGGATGCGCAGCGGCGAGGCCGCGGATCACCGCCGCACTGTCGTCGGACGAGCCGTCGTCGACGACGATCACGCGGGCGGGCGGATGGTCCTGCGCCAGCACGCTGGCGACGGCATCGGCCACGACATGGGCACGGTTGTGGCAGGGAATGACGACGTCATAGGTCGCGAGGGGCGCGAACAGCAGCGGAACATGGAGCATCGCCGCTCCATGCCAGTTTCCGCCGCGCGATCAAGCGCCGGGCGGCTCAGCTGCCGCCGAACCGCACCTTCGCACCCGCGTAGAGATAGCGGCCGACCGGCGAGATCGGCACGTTGGTCTGGAATCCGATATCCGGCTTCTGGTCGGTCAGATTGTTGACCCCGCCGTAAAAGGCGAAATCGCGGGCGACCTCGATCTGCGCCTGCACGTCGTGCTGCCACAGCGCCTTGTAGCGGAAATAACGGGGGTCGACGAGATTGGCGTTGCCGTCGCTCTCGAAGCGGCTGAAGCGGCGCACGCCGTTCTGCCAGCGCAGATTGTAGTTGAGCGTCAGCGGCCCGTCGCTCCACGTCGGCGACAGCGTCGCGTTCCAGCGCGGGCGGAAGATCTGGTCGACGTTGTTCTCGACCTCGGCGCCCGGCGTCGCGACCTGTTCGAGCGTGTTGAGATAGCCGCCGACCAGCCGCACGTCGAAGGTCCCGGCGCCGGTGGTGCGGAAGCGATAGGCGACGTTGAGCTCGGCGCCCGAGGTGCGGAAGGCGGAGACGTTCTGCGGCGTGATCGTATAGCCGTTGATGAAGCCGGTGCCGGTGCGCCGGCTGATCTGCCCGCAGAACGGATTGGCGAGCGTCGGCTGGTCGACGCAGAGCGCAGCGATGCTGTTGGCGGCATCGCCATTGGGGTTGTTGATCGCGTCGCGCAGGCGGATGTCGTACCAGTCGACGCCGATCGACAGGCCGGGGACGTCATCGGGGCGCAGCACGACGCCCGCGGTCCACGTCCGCGCCACCTCCGCCTTCAGATCGGGATTGCCCGACACCGAACCGGGGATGAAGATCGCGGCATCGGGATTGTTGGCCGCGGTGAAGGTCGCCGGATTGCCGCCCAGCCCGCTGATCAGCGCGACGCAATTGGCGGCGCGCGACGCGCTGCCGAGATTGCGGTTGCCGACGTAGCACGGGTCGGAGAAAAAGGCGCTCGACCCCGTCGTCGGGCGGAACAACTCGCCGATATTGGGCGCGCGCACCGAGCGTCCATAGGAGCCGCGGAAGCTGATCGCGCGAATCGGCGCCCAGATGCCGTTGAACTGATAGGCCTTCGTCGATCCGACCGTCGAATAGTCGGAATAGCGTCCCGCCGCGCCGACCGAGAGCAGGTGGAAGAACGGCCGGTCCTTGAGCAGCGGCGCGTTGAGCTCGCCGAACGCCTCCCACACATCGAAACGGCCGCGCGACGCGGTCGGGATGATATATTCGTCATATTGGTAGAAGGCATTGTCGACGAGCGACTGCGCGGGCGTGAAGCGGCTCGACTCGCGCCGGTACTCGCCGCCCACGGCGAAGGCGATCGGGCCGCCCGGCAGCTCGAAGAACCGGCCGAAGTCGCCGGTCAGCGCGGCATTGACGACATGCTGGGTGATCCGCGCGTTGCTCACCGGATTGTCGAGATAATAAGCGTAGGAGGCGGGATCGACGGTGGCACCGCCGAAGGTGTTGACCGGTATGCAGCCCGCCGCCTGCGCCGCCGCCGATCGGCAGATGATCGTGCCGCCGGGGCCGCGTACCGCGTCGAGCGCTTCGAGGAAGCGCGTGTTCACCCGGTCGTTGAGCTTGGTCGCGCGGACGTCGGTCTGGCCGTAGGTGTAGGAGACGTCGTAGCTGGCGTGGTCGTTCAACCGCCCGGCGACGTCGACGACACCGCGATAGGTGCGCCGGCGATCGGTCTCGCCGCGACGGGGGATGTCGAAATTGTTGCGGTTGACGTCGATCGAGGTCAGGCCGGCCGCGCGCGCCGCGGTGAGGATGGTCGCGGGGATGAACGGATTGTCGAGCGCGATCGTCGCCGGATAATTGCCGCCATAGCCGCTGAAGCTGGTGATCGTCGACTGGACGAACTTGCCTTCGAGGCTGACCTTGAACGCGTCCGACGCGTCGTAATGCGCGAGCGCGTTGACCGCGTGGCGACGGGTGCGCGGGAAGATGTCGCCGATATAGCCCGCCACCGGCGTATCGTCGCCGCCGATGCTGTAGCCGTCGTTCTGCAGGACGCGGCCCGGCGTGTAGATCGCGCCGTCGCCGCGGAACGTCTGGTCGCCGATGTAGATGATGCCCTGGTTCGAACTATACGGATAGCGCAGGTCGCCGAGCGGCGCCTTCTGGTAGCTGCCCGCCTGGCCGGGGACATAGCCGTCGACATTGACGAAATATTGGCGCTGCGCGGCGGTGAGGTAGGAACGGTCGTCGTTGGCGAGCGGTTCGTCGGCGTTATATTCGTAGGCGAGCGTGACGTTGCCACGGCCATCGGCGAAATTGTGCCCCGCGACGATCGACGCGAAGCGGTTGGCGGCGTCGCCGCGGTCGGAGATGCCGAATTGCGAACGCGCCGATATCCCGTCGAAGTCGCGCTTCATCACGAAATTGACCACGCCGGACACGCCGTCGGCACCGTAGACGGCCGAAGCGGCGCCGGTCAGCACGTCGACGCGGTCGATCAGGTCGGTCGGGATCGCGTTGATGTCGACCGCGGCGGTGTCGGGCTGGCCCGCGACGTGGCGGCGGCCGTTGACCAGTACCAACGTGCGGTTGGGGCCGAGCCCGCGCAGGTCGAGCAGGTTGAGGCCGACCTGGCCGAAGCTGCCGTCCGCCTGGTTGCTGCCCGCGGTCCGCGTGCTGTCGAGCGAGTTGGTCAGCGCCGGCACGCGCTGAAGGAAGGTGGTGACGTTGGTGTTGCCCGATTGCTGCAGGTCGGCAGCGCCGAACGACACGATCGGATTGGGCGCGGCATAATCGGGGCGCTGGATGCGCGATCCGGTGACGATGATGTCGTCGGCCGGTGCGTCGGCGGCAGGCTCGGCCTGGGGTGCGGCGGTTTGGGCCTGCGCAAGCGGCGCAAGGAAGAGCGCCGCACCTGACAATAGGCAGCGGCTGCGGTGAATGCGGCGCGACATGATGATCCCCCTGTGTGCCGGCTCGGTTTCGGCCGGCGTTCTGTTGTCGCAATCCTTACCGGCATCGCCCGGCGGTTCAATCGCCGCAGCGGCCACGTAGTAGATAAAACAGTCGACATATGAACGATTTAATCGATCGTATGGGTGGTGCCTCGGCAACGGATGCGGCATCGTCGCCGCGATGGGAGAGGGCAGCACGGACGTCGCATGGACGCGCAGGTCCGCCCTCGGGCTGATCCCGGCGCTGGCGCTCGCCGGCTGTGCGGGACCGGGCGGGACAGAAGCGCCGCTGTCGATGTGGGCGATGAGCTATGAAGGCGACTATTCGCCGCTGCTGATGCCCGCCTTCACCGCCGCGACGGGCGTCCCGGTCGAGGTCCAGTCGCTCCCGACCACCGCGAGCCACGAAAAGCTGCTCACCGCCTTCGCTGGCGGGGCGATGCCCGACGTGTTGATGCTGTTCAACGGCTGGGTGCAGGAGTTCGCCACGATCGGCGCGATCGCGCCACTGCCGTCGTCCGACCTCGTCGCCGACATGTTTCCCGGCGTGCTGGCGGCGACGCGCTTCGCGGGGCGGGATTATGCGGTGCCGTGGTCGGTCGCGCCACAGGTGCAATTCTACCGCCGCGATATTCTCGGCGAAGCGGGCTATGACAGCCCGCCCGAGGACTGGGATGGCTGGCGGGCGATGGCGCGCGCGATCAAGCGCCGCCGGCCGGACGATTACGTCTTCCTCATGCTGCTCAACTGGCCCAACGGGCTCATCACGATGCTGTCGCAAGCCGGCGCGACGATGTTGCGCGATCGCAACACGCGCGGCGCCTTCCAGACCCCCGAGGCACGCGCCGCCTTCGCCTATTACGTCTCGCTCTACACGGACGGATATGCGCCGATGGCGTTGTCAACCGAGGTGCAGGACCCCGTCGCCGCCTTCGCCACCGGCTATTGCGCGGTCTGGCCGAGCGGTCCGACGACGCTCAAGGATTTCGCCCGCCGTGCCGATCTGCTCCCGCGCACGCGCTGGGCGACCGCGCGGCTGCCGGGACCGCACGGCGCCGGTCCGGTGTCGGGACTGAGCGCCAGCCTGTGCGTCTCGACGCAGAGCAAGCGCCCGCGCGAAGCCTGGGCCCTGGTCCGCCATCTGACCTCGATCGAGAGCGAATTGCGCTACCAGCGGCTGATCGGCAATTTGCCCGCGCGCGTCGGCGCCTGGACCGCACCGCAACTCGCCGCGCCGGTGCTGCGCCCGTTCGCCGATCAGATGCGCCAGCCCGCCGCCGCCCCGCCGGTGATCGAATGGGAGCAGATCCAGACCGAGGTGCAGTTCGCCGCCGAGCGGATCGTCCGCGGCGTCCAGACGATGGACGAGGCGTTGGCGGCGCTCGACCGCAGGGTCGACGGGCTGCTCGCCAAACGCCGCGCACTAGTCGAGGCGGGTCGGATCGCATGACCCGGCAGGAGCGAACCGGCTGGCTGTTCACCGCGCCGGTGCTTGCGATCATCGCGCTCGTCTTCGTACTGCCGACCGCGCTCGCGCTGGCGTTGTCGGTCACCGATTATTCGATCTACGCGCTCGCCGACTGGTCGAACCTGCATTTCGTCGGCCTCGGCAATTTCACCGGCCTGCTGTCGACGCCGCTGTTCTGGCGCGCGCTCGGCAACACCCTGCTGTTCGCCGTGCTCGGCGTGCCGATGGCGATCGGCACCTCGCTGTTCGTCGCCTTGCTGCTCAACGATGCGACGGTACGGTGGAAGCCGCTGTGGCGCGTGCTGCTGTTCGCGCCTTATGTGACCAGCGTCGTCGCGACCGCAGTGGTGTGGCGGATCCTGTTCAACCAGCGCTTCGGCCTGATCAACCGCGCGCTCGCCGCCGTCGGCATCGCGCCGGTCGACTGGCTCGGCGACCCGCATGTGTCGATCCCCGCGATCCTGCTGTTCGTGACCTGGAAGATCTTCGGCTACAACATGATCGTCTTCACCGCCGCGCTGTCAGCGGTGCCGGGCGAGCTGATCGAGGCGGCGCGGCTCGACGGGGCGGGGCGGTGGGGCCGCTTCCGGCACGTCACCCTGCCGGCGATCGGCCCGACGCTGCTGCTGGCGACGGTGATGAGCGTCGCCGGCTTCCTGCAGATCTTCGCCGAACCCTATGTGATGACGCTCGGCGGCCCGGCGCAGAGCACGACGACGGTGCTCTACTTCATGTTCGACGAGGGTTTCAAATGGTGGAACCTCGGGCAGGCGAGCGCGGTCGCGTTCGTGCTGTTCCTGATGATCCTCGCGGTGACGATCGTGCAGACGCGGATCGGAAGGCGCCACGAATGGCTGTGACGCGGCTGCGCACGATCGTCTCGACCGGCGCGGTGGCGGTGCTGACCGCGCTCACCATCGCGCCGCTGGCCTATATGGTCGTCGTCTCGTTCATGCCGCGCGGCGAATCGACCACCCTGCCGACGCCGCTGTGGCCGTCGCATTGGTCGGGCGAGAATTATTACGAGCTGCTGGTCCGGCGATCGATCGACGGCGCCTGGTTCGACTATCGCATCGTGCCGGCGCTGGTGAACAGTCTGGGGATCGCGGCGGTCTCGACGCTGCTCGGGCTGTTGCTGACCGTTCCGGCGGGCTATGCCTTCGCCAAGCTGCGCTTCCGCGGGCGAGCGCGACTGCTCCAGCTGCTGATCGCGTCGCTGGTCGTGCCGGGGCAGGTGGCGATGCTGCCCTTGTTCCTGATCTTCAGGGAGCTGGGGCTGGTCAACAGCTATGCCGGCGTGATCCTGCCCAGCCTCGCCGGCATCTTCGCGATCCTGTTCGTTCGTCAGGCGACGCTCGCCATCCCCGACGAGATGATCGACGCGGCGCGGATCGACGGCGCGGGCGAGACGCGGATCTTCGTCAGCATCGTGCTGCCGCTGCTCACTCCGATCGTCGTCACGCTGGCGCTGTTCTTGTTCCTGGGGAGCTGGAACGATTTCCTGTGGCCGCTGATCGTGCTCGCCGACCAGCATCTCTACACCCTGCCGGTGGCGATCGCCGCGATCGGGCGGGAGCATGCCGCGGACGGCGAATTGATGATGGCGGCGGCGGTGGTGACGACGATGCCGGTGCTGCTGCTGTTCCTTGCGCTCCAGCGTTATTATCTGACCGGACTGCTCGGCGGCAGCGTCAAGGGATAGGCGCGGCCGTCCGCGGCGAACAGATGCGTGTCCGCCGCGGCGACGTCGAAGCGCAAAGTCTCGCCGAGCGTCACCGCGCGATCCCCGGGCAGTTGCGCGACGATCGTACCGATCGCCCCCTGCGCGCCGAGATGCGCGAACGACAGCGGCCCGAGCCGCTCGAACAGCTCGACCACGCCGGCGAAGGCGCCATCCGCGGCCGCGACGAGATGCTCGGGCCGGACGCCCAGCGTCGCGGCGGCACCCACGGCATCGGCGGGAACATGAGCGGCAGTGCGCACCGTGTCGCCCCCGGCCAGACGAACCGCGGCGCCGTCCCCGCCGGCCTGCGCGATCGTCACCGGCAGCAGGTTCATCCCCGGCGAGCCGATCGCCGCGGCGACGGCGAGGCTGGCGGGGAGGCGATAGACGTCGAGCGGCGCGCCGACCTGCTCGACGCGCCCCTCGCTCATCACGACGATGCGGTTGGCGAGCGTCATCGCCTCCAGTTGGTCGTGCGTCACGTAGATCATCGTCGCGCCGAGCTGCTGGTGCAGCCGGGCGAATTCGTGCCGCATCCGCGCGCGCAGCGCGGTGTCGAGGTTGGACAGCGGCTCGTCGAGCAACAGCACGCGCGGCCGACGCACCACCGCCCGCGCGATCGACACGCGCTGGCGCTGGCCGCCGGACAGCGCGCGGGGGCGCCGGTCGAGCAGGTCGGAAAGATCGAGCATCGCCGCCACCGCCGCCACCCGCTCGGCGATCTCGCGCTTGGCGACGCCGGCGACCCTCAGCGGAAAGGCGATATTCTGCGCGACCGTCATCTGCGGATAGAGCGCATAGGATTGGAAGACCATCGCGACGCCGCGTTCGGACGGTGGCGCATGGGTGACGTCGCGCCCGCCGATCGCGACGTGCCCACCGCTGGGGTCTTCGAGCCCGGCGATCATCCGCAGCAGCGTCGACTTGCCGCATCCCGACGGGCCGACCAGCACGAGGAATTCGCCGTCCTCGACGACGAGGTCGGTCGGCTGCAGCACGGTCACGCCGCCGAAGCCCTTGGTCAGTCCTGATATTTCGACGCTGGCCACGCTCGTCTCCCGATGCTCGGTCCTGCGAGGCGGCGGTGGCCGCTGTCAAACCAAAGTTACGGCCCCAGGTTGGCGGAGTCGCGTGCCGGCCGCGCTGCGCTTGTGCGAATCGTCGGCGGGTGGCTAGGCTGGCGGCATGACCGAAGATGCAGCGACCCACCGGTTGGGCGAAGCCCTGAACCATCTCCACGCGTTCGCCGCGACCTTCGACGCGGGCGCGTATGTCGACGAGGCGAGCGCGCTGACCGCCGCCGACCTCCGCCTGATCCTCGACACGCTGGAGCAGGTCCACGGCATCGTGAAGGCGGCACCGGGCCTGTGAAGCGGCGCCACGCCGGGATCGATCTCGGCGCGACGGTCGCCACCGTGCTCTTCTTGGTGGGCTTCGGCGGCATGATCTACGCGTTGGGGGCGAAGATCGGGCTGTTCTGACGCGCGCGTCGGCGCCGAGAGGGCGGTCGAGTGGTCAGGCCTGCCCGTCGCCGGCCAGCGCCGCCATCACGATCCCGCTATAGACGCGGTGCGTCGCGTTCTCGGCATGATCGCCCGCCGCCGCCGGCGCGATGCCGAGCGACGCCGCCGGGGTGAAGGTCAGTTCGCCGAAATAGATGCCGTCGCTGCCGTCGTAGAGATCGACGCGGACGAATTCGAACGGCGCGGACAGGGCGCGGGCCGCCGCCATCATCGCCGCGATCCGCTCGGCGGTGGGCAGCGCATGGCCGGCGGGCGGCGCCAGCCCGTCCTCGCGGTCCATCGGCTCGAAGCTCGGGACGCGATAGAGCCGGCTCCACGGCCGGCCGAAGCGGCTGTGATCGACCTGGCAGACCAGCGGCTGTCCGCGCACGCAATGGAATTTGTAATCGTCGGGCGATGTCCCCGCGGCGCTCGGGACCAGCGCCTCGACGATGATCTTCCGCGGCAGCCGCCAATATTGCATCTCCCGCAGGATCGACGCGTAGTCGGCCCGCGCCAGCCAGAACAAGCGCCGCAGGTCCTCCGGCCCGGTGACGTCGCGCAGAAAGACGGTGCCGCCGCTGGCATGCGTCGGCTTGGCTATCGTCGCGGTGCCGACGAAGGGGCGCAGCCGTCCGAACAGCGCCTCCGGCGACGGTACGTCGTCCATCGCCACCACCAGCCGCGTCTCCGGCACGCGCAGGCCCGGTGACAGCCGCTGCGCTTCCCGTTTCGCGGTCTCCTTGTCGACGAAGGCGCGTTCGAGCGGCGTCCAGCGCGGATCGATCATCCGGTCGAAGATCACGTCGTTAATCGTCGAGCGTGGGTCGGCGGCGGGCAGGGGCCATCGGCCGAAGCGGCGCCGGAAATGCGGACCGGCGATGACATGGTTGAACGCGCGCGTCATCGGCGCGGCGGCATCGAAGGCCACACCGTCGGCGGCCTGACAGGCGTCGTCATCGGCCGCGGGCGTATCCGCAACGCGGCAGGAGACGGGCGGGCGGGTGCGATCCATCCCTTCGGGTAGCGTGGGGTTCTTTCACAGGCAATCGCCACGACGGGGGACGCCCATACGCTCCGGCCACAAGCCGTTAACAATAAGACATGGTCCAGCAATTGATATTGCTAGTGACTCGCAACAACGATGCCGTTAGGTCGCCGGCATCGAAGGGGAAGTGAAGTGATCTATCTGGGCGTTCTACTCGCAGGCGTGGCTTCGGTGAATGGTGCCGCGCCCATGCCGGCCTCGTCGGCCAAGGCCGAACCCGTCGCGGCTGGCGCCGCCGATTCGCAGCGCGAGGACGAAATCCTCGTCGTCGGCAAGAGCTATGGCCGCGGCGTCGGCAAGACCGTCACGCCGCTCAAGGACACGCCCAACACGATCACCGTCGTCGACCGCGAACAGATCGAGGCGCAGAACCTCTTCACGCTCGAAGACGCGCTGACCGCGACCAACGGCATCACCGTCAACGGCGTCGGCAGCGAGGACCCGTCGTTCCTCTCGCGCGGCTTCGCGATCAACAACTATCTGATCGACGGCGTCCCGACGCTGTCGGTCAACTTCCCCTCGGCGGTGCCCGACCTGTTCTTCTACGACCGGCTCGAGGTGCTGCGGGGGCCGGCGGGGCTGTTCAGCGGCTCGGGCAATCCCGCCGGCAGCATCAATCTCGTGCGCAAGCGGCCGCTCGATACCGCCCGGATGCAGGCGAGCGCCGGCTACGGCAGCTACGACAATCTCCGCCTGGAACTCGACGTCTCGACCCCGGTCGGCGGCGTCGCCGCGCTCCGCGCCGGCGTCATGGCGCAGGATCAAAACCAGTTCTTCGACACGGCGCATCGCAACCGGCTCGACGCCTTCGCCGTCGGTACGCTGGAGATCGGTTCGCGGACGACGCTGACCGCGGGCGCGAATTATGATCGCTTCCGCCCGGCGGTCCAGTCCGGCCTGCCCGGCTATGCCGGCGGTGCCGACGGCAGCGACGGGCGGCTGCTCGACGTGCGGCGATCGACCTATCTGGGCGCCGACTGGAACCGCTTCGATGCGAAGACCTGGTCGGGCTTCGTCGAGCTGGCGCATCGCGTCTCCGATCGCTGGACGTTGCGCGCGACCGGGCTCTACACCGATGTCGACCGGGTCGACGTCTACAGCTATATCGGCGCGCAGCCGGTGACGCCGGCCAACCGCGGCCTCACCAACCAGATCGCCTATCGCGGCGACAGCAAGCAGCAGACGCGGTCGTTCGACGTCAACGGCATCGGCAGCTTCCCGCTGTTTGGGCGCGACCAGACGCTGATCCTCGGCGCCGATCACCAGGCGAGTGCCGGCACCTCCTATTTCACCCGCCTGTCCAACTATGCGCGGATCGACGTCTTCAATCCCGTCTCGCCGGCCGAGCCGCCGCTCGATCCCTATGGCCCGCTGCCGCCCTATCCGGTGCAGGGCACCGCGGGGATCTGCGCGCCGGTGCAGACGCCGGCGCAATGCGTCACGCAAGTCTATGGCGGATCGGTCACCCACCTCGAACAATATGGCCTGTACGGCCAGATGCGGCTCAGCCCGCTCGCCGGGCTGACGCTGATCGGCGGCGGAAGGCTGACCTGGTTCGATACCGACACGCGCACGGTGTTGCCGACCCCGGGGGCCCGCACCGGCTATACGATCGACAACCGCTTCACGCCTTATGCCGGATTGGTCTGGGACGTGACCCGCCACCTCAACCTCTACGCCAGCTACGCCGACAGTTTCACGCCGCAGGCGCAGCCGGTCGGTCGCCAGCGCGGCGACGGCGGCAGAATCGAGCCGATGGTCGGCGAGCAGTTCGAGGCAGGCGGCAAGGTCTCGCTGATGCACGACCGGCTGTTGCTCTCCGCCGCGGCCTATCAGATCACGCAGCGCAACCGGCTGTTCAACGACCCCGTCGACGCGAATCTCTACTACCAGCTCGGCAAGGTACGCGCGCGCGGCATCGAGCTGGAGGCGACGGGCGAGATCCTGCCCGGCTGGCGGATCAACGGCGGCTACAGCTACACGCGCACCAAGTTGCTGGAGGACATCAACCCGGCGCTGGAGGGCACATCGCTGGTCCCGGTCATCCCCCGCCACATGGGCAAGGTGTTCACCAATTACGCGCCGACGAACGGGGTGTTGGCCGGCGCCAGCATCGGCGGCGGCCTGACCGTCTTCGGGGCGACCTCCGGCGGCACGCGGTCGTCGATCGCCGCCAACGGCACGCGTGTGCTGTCCACCCTGGTTCGACAGGGCAGATACGCCGTGCTCGACCTCCGCGCGGGCTACAAGCTCACCGAGCAGCTCGGCGTGTCGATCAACGTCAACAACGTGCTCG
Source organism: Sphingomonas sp. 2SG (assembly GCF_005503285.1). NCBI lineage: Bacteria > Pseudomonadati > Pseudomonadota > Alphaproteobacteria > Sphingomonadales > Sphingomonadaceae > Sphingomonas > Sphingomonas sp. 2SG. The sequence goes on along the minus strand of NZ_SCMZ01000009.1, from coordinate 40,807 downwards.
ATCGCACCTATTACGCACGCATCTTCTCGACCGCCCGCGGGAATTATTACGGCAGTCCCCGCACGGTATTCGCGACCTTGCGCTACACGCTGGGATAAGCTGGCAGCCACTTGGTCAGCGAAGCCGCATCGATCCTTCCAATACCGCCCCTCTGGCACGAACGGCGATTGCGGATTACGGCCGAGTGTCAGCCGTCGATCGGCCGGAACGAAGGATTGCGGATGCGTGCTCATGTCCTGTTGATCGCCGGCATCGCCGCGCTGGGCGGCCTGCTGTTCGGCTACGATACCGGCATCATCTCGGCGGCGTTGCTGTTCATCGGCGACAGCTTCCCGATCTCGGTCGTCGGCAAGCAGATCGTCACCGCCGCGATCGTCGCCGGCGCGCTCGTCGGATGCATGGGCGCCGGGCCGCTGTCGGACCGGATCGGCCGACGGCCCACCGTCATGGTCGCCGCCATCGTCTTCATGATCGCCTCCGTGGCGTCGACCGTCGCCGGCTCGGTGGCGTCGTTGACCGCCGCGCGTCTCGTCCTCGGTCTCGCGGTCGGCGCGGCGAGCCAGATCATCCCGGTCTATATCGCCGAACTGGCGCCGGCGGCACGGCGCGGCGCGATGGTGGTGATGTTCCAACTCGCGGTCGTCGGCGGCATCCTGGTGTCGACGATCGTCGGCTGGCTGCTCGGCGGCAGCCACGTCGCCGACGGTCTGCTGGGCGAGGGCGGCGACTGGCGGCTGATGTTCCTGCTCGGCGTCGTGCCGGCGGCGATCCTGCTGATCGGCATGATCGTGCTGCCGGAAAGCCCGCGCTATCTCGCGCTCAAGGGCGACGTTGCGAAGGCGCGCGCCATCCTCGCACGGCTGCGGCCGAGCGCGGCGGAGGTCGAGACCGAACTCGCCGCGATCGGCGAGACGGTGCACGTCGAGGGGCGCTGGCGGACGTTGCTGTCCGGCCGCATGCGCCCGGCACTGATCGCCGGCGCCGGCGTCGCGATGTTCTCGCAGATCACCGGCACCAACGCGGTGATCTATTACGCGCCCACGATCGCGACCAACGCCGGGCTCGGCCAGAATGCGGCGCTGCTGACCGCGCTCGTCGTCGGCGTGACGATCGTGCTGACGACGATCTTCGGCACCTGGGCCGTGGATCATTGGGGGCGGCGTAGACTGATGCTGCGGTTCCTGCCGGGGGCGGTGATCGGGCTGGCGATGATCGCGGTCGCCTTCGCAAACGGCGCGCCGACCGGCGGGATGCGCTGGGTCGCCGCGGCGGGGCTGCTCGGCTACGAGGTGTTCAACGTCGGCAGCATCTCGGCGGCGATCTGGCTGGTTGGCGCGGAGGTGTTTCCGCTGTCGGTGCGCGGCAAGGGGATGAGCCTCGTCGCTCTGTCGCACTGGAGCTTCGACTTGCTGGTGACGCTGACCACGCTCAGCCTCGTCGAGGGGCTGGGCACCGCTGCGACCTTCTGGCTGTTCGCGGGGATGAACCTGCTCGCCTGGGGGTTCGTCTGGCGCTTTGTCCCCGAGACGAAGGGCCGATCGCTCGAGGAGATCGAGGCGAGCCTGCAGAACGGCACCTTCGCGTCGGCGCGATGACGGAGGCGCTACCCGCACCGCTCGGCGACGCGATCCACGCCTTGCTCGCCCGCCGCGGCCGCGCGCTGCTCGGCGTCGTCGGTCCGCCCGGCGCGGGCAAGTCGACGCTCGCCGACCGGATTGCGCGGCAGTTCGCCGACCGGTCGGTCGTCGTGCCGATGGACGGTTTCCATCTCGCCAATGCGGAGCTCGACCGGCTCGGCCGCCGCGATCGCAAGGGCGCGCCCGACACGTTCGACGTCGCCGGGTTCGTCGCATTGCTCGATCGCCTGCGGCATCCGGTCGCCGGCGAAACCGTCTACGCCCCCCGGTTCGAACGCGCGATCGAAGAGGCGATCGCCGGCGCGATCCCGGTGCCGGCAGGCACACCGCTGGTCGTGGTGGAGGGCAATTACCTGCTCCTCGACGGGCCGTGGTCGCCGGTGCGCGGTCTGCTGGATCGCTGCTGCTACGTCCGCACCCCGTCGGCACAACGCCGCGAGTGGCTGCTCGCGAGGCACATGGCATTCGGACGCAGCCGCGCCGAGGCGCTCGACTGGATCGATCGTACCGACGAGCCCAATGCCGTCCTCATCGAGCGGAGCGCGATGCGCGCCGATTTTGCCGTCGACGTGACGTCCGGCTGATCCCGCGACGCGGCCCACGGCCATGGCGCCGGCTGGGCGGCGGCAAGCAAAAGTATCTCCCCTTCGAACGGCGCGTGGCTAGCATCGCGGTCGACACAGCACCCGCTCGAAGAGGACGATGGCCATGGTCGATCATACGCTGCACCCCGAAACGCTCGCGCTGCATGCCGGCTGGCGCGCCGATCCGGCGACCGGCGCGGTGGCGCCGCCGGTCTACCAGACCACCTCCTACCAGTTCCGCGACACCGATCACGCCGCCGACCTGTTCGCGCTGCGCGAACTCGGCAATATCTATACCCGGCTGGGCAATCCGACGACCGACGTGCTCGAGCGGCGGATCGCCGCGATCGAGGGTGGCGCGGCGGCGCTGGCGGTGGCGTCGGGGCAGGCGGCGTCCGCTTATGCGGTGCAGAATCTCGCGCGTGCCGGCGACAATATCGTCAGCGGCACCGATCTGTACGGCGGCACGTGGAATCTCTTCGCCAACACGCTGAAGGACCAGGGGATCGAGGTGCGCTTCGTCGATCCCGCCGATCCCGACGCCTTCGCGCGCGCGAGCGACGAGCGGACGCGCGCCTGGTATGTCGAGACCCTGCCCAATCCCAAGCTGATCGTCGGGCCGATCGCCGAGATCGCAGCGCTGGGCCGGCCGCTCGGCATCCCGCTGATCGTCGACAATACCGCGGCGCCGCTGCTCACCCGGCCGTTCGATCACGGCGCGGCGATCGTCGTCTATTCCACCACCAAATATATCGGCGGCCACGGCACGTCGATCGGCGGCATCATCGTCGACGGCGGCAATTTCGATTGGGAGGCGTTTCCCGAGCGCCAGCCGCTGCTCAACACGCCCGACGCCAGCTACCATGGCGCGGTGTGGAGCCAGGCGGCGAAACCGCTGGGTCCCATCGCCTATATCCTGCGCGCACGTACCGTGCTGCTCCGCGATCTCGGCGCCGCATTGTCGCCGTTCAACGCCTTTCAGATCCTGCAGGGGCTCGAGACGCTGCCGCTGCGCATGCCGCGCCATTGCGCCAATGCCGCGGCGGTCGTCGCCTTCCTCCAGTCGCGGCCCGAGGTGATCCGCGTCATCCACCCCTCGGTGCAGACCGGCGTGCAGGCGGAACGGGCCGCGCGCTATCTGACCGGCGGGCAGGGTGGTCTCGTCGGCTTCGAACTGGCCGGCGGCGAGGCGGCGGGGCGCGCCTTCATCAACGCGCTGAAGCTCTTCTATCATGTCGCAAACATCGGCGACGCGCGCAGCCTCGCGATCCATCCGGCGTCGACGACCCATTCGCAGCTGTCGTCCGGGGAACGGCAAGCGACCGGCGTCTCCGACGGCTACGTCCGCCTGTCGGTCGGTCTGGAGCATGAGGAGGACATCCTCGCCGACCTGCGCCAGGCGCTCGACCGCGCCGCGGTCTAGTCAGCCGGCCGATCGACAAAACCCTTGCCGAACAGCCTGCTAGGCCGGCGAGCTTGGCGGCCGCCGGACCCGGCGATAGACCAACGACGAAAGGACCGACCATGGCCGATCAGGATAGCGCGAACAATCTGCCCGCCGGCTACGTACCGCCCGAGGTGTGGACGTGGAATCAGGCGAACGGCGGCCAGTTCGCCAGCATCAACCGCCCCGTCTCGGGCGCGACGCATGATGCGCCGCTGCCGGTCGGCCGCCATCCGCTCCAGCTCTATTCGCTCGGCACGCCCAACGGGCAGAAGGTGACGATCCTGCTTGAGGAGCTGCTCGCGGCGGGCCATGCCGGCGCCGAATATGACGCGTGGCTGATCGAGATCGGCAAGGGCGACCAGTTCGGCAGCGGCTTCGTCGCGCTCAATCCCAATTCCAAGATCCCGGCGCTCGCCGATCACGGCACGACCCCGCCGACGCGGGTGTTCGAGAGCGGATCGATCCTGCTCTATCTCGCCGAGAAATTCGGCGCCTTCCTGCCGACCGATCCGGCGGCGCGGGTGCAGGCGATCAACTGGCTGATGTGGCAGATGGGCTCGGCACCGTTCGTCGGCGGCGGCTTCGGCCATTTCTACGCTTATGCGCCGATCAAGATCCAATATGCGATCAACCGCTATGCGATGGAGGCCAAGCGCCAGCTCCACGTGCTCGACACGCATCTGGCGGAGCACAGCTATCTGGCGGGCGACGAATATTCGATCGCCGATATGGCGGTCTGGCCGTGGTATGGCGGGCTGCTGACGGGCACCTATGGCGCGAGCACGTTCCTGAGCGCCGGCGACTATCCCAATCTGCAACGCTGGACCGACCGGATCGCCGCGCGCGAACCGGTACGGCGCGGTCGCATCGTCAACCGCATCATCGGCGAGCCGGGCAGCATCCTGCGCGAACGGCACGAGGCGGCGGATATCGACGCGGCGCTGGCGGCGACGGCCAATCCATAAAAGGGGAAACGACGAATGACCTTGGCGAAGCGATCGGTATTGGCGGCAGCGCTCGCCATGGCGACGACGGCGGCGGGCGCGCAACCGGAGGCCCCGGCGCGCGGTTTCGCAGTGGCCGGCGCCGGCTTCGTCAAGGACGGCAAGCCGTATCAGGTCATCTCGGGCGAGATCCACTACGTCCGCATCCCGCGCGCCTATTGGCGCGACCGCCTGCGCAAGGCGAAGGCGATGGGGCTCAATACGATCACCACCTACGCCTTCTGGAACGTCCACGAGCCGCGGCCCGGCGTCTATGATTTCAGCGGCCAGAACGACATCGCCGCCTTCATCCGCGACGCGCAGGCGGAGGGGCTGAACGTCATCCTGCGCCCCGGCCCCTATGTCTGTGCCGAATGGGAATTGGGCGGCTATCCGGCGTGGCTGCTCAAGGATCGAAAGCTCGTCCTGCGCTCGACCGACCCCGAATATACCGCCGCGGTCGAGCGCTGGATCGTCCGGCTCGGGCAGGAGGTGAAGCCGCTGCTGCTCGCCAACGGCGGGCCGATCGTCGCGGTGCAGCTCGAGAACGAATATGGCGCGTTCGGCGACGACAAGGCGTATCTGCAGGGACTGGAGGCGACCTATCGCCGTGCCGGCCTCGCCGACGGCATCCTGTTCACCTCGAACCAGGCGTCGGACCTCGCCAGGGGCTCGCTGCCGCATCTGCCCTCGGTGGTCAATTTCGGCTCGGGCGGCGCGGCCAATGCGGTCGCCAAGCTCGAGGCGTATCGGCCCGCGGGCCTGCGCATGGTCGGCGAATATTGGGCGGGCTGGTTCGACAAATGGGGCGAGGACCATCACGAGACGGACGGCCGCAAGGAAGCCGAGGAGATGCGCTTCATGCTGCAGCGTGGCTATTCGATCTCGCTGTATATGGTCCACGGCGGCACGACGTTCGGCTGGATGAACGGCGCCGATTCGCACACCGGCACCGATTACCACCCCGATACGACCAGCTACGATTACGACGCGCCGATCGATGAGGCGGGCAATCCGCGCTACAAATATGCGCTGATCGCCAATGCTATCGCTGCGGTCACCGGCAAGCCCGCCGCGCCGACCCCGGCGCCGACGGTCGCGGTCACCTTCCCGGTCTCGCCGATCCGACGCAGCGCGTCGCTCTGGGACCATCTGCCCGAACCGGTCCGCGCCAAATTGCCGATGACCTTCGAGGAACTCGATCAGAATTACGGCTATGTCCTGTATCGCGTCGCGCTGCCGGCGGGCGCGCGCAAGACGCTGACGCTTAAGGGGATGCACAGCTACGCGCAGGTCTATGTCGACCGCAAGCTGGTCGGCGCGCTCGACCGCCGGCTGGGACAGGAGACGGTGACGCTGCCCGCCCGCGCCGGTGCCGCGACGCTCGACGTGCTGGTCGAGAACACCGGCCGCGTGAACTATTCGCGCGCCATCCGCACCGAGCAGACCGGGCTGACCGGCGCGGTGACGCTCGACGGCACCGTGCTGGAGGACTGGCGGATGTACCGCCTGCCGATGGACGATCTGTCGGGGCTGCGCTTCACCGCCGCGCCCTGCACCGGCCCGTGTTTCTACGAGGCGGAGATGACTGTCGACCGGCCGGGCGACACCTATTTAGACATGCGCGGCGTGTATAAGGGACAGCTCTGGCTCGGCGCGCACAATCTCGGCCGCTTCTGGTCGATCGGTCCGGTGCACACGCTCTATGCGCCCGCGCCGTGGATGCAGGCCGGCGCCAACCGCATCGTCGCCTTCGACCTACTCGGCGACGCCACCGATCGCCTGACGACCTTCAAGGCGCCGATCTACGGCAAGATCACGACGACACGCGAGGCGCAATAACGCGCCGCCGCACGCGACGCTCACGGCTGCGGCCGGGGCGTCGCGTGGGGCTGGCTCGATCGGTCGGCGCGTTTGAACGCGCCGATCAGGCCGCATCGCTGTGGATCGGGATGCGGCGGACATTGTCGGTAGCGGCGGCCGATTTCGGCAGTGTGACGGTCAGCACGCCGTTGCGGAAGCGTGCGCTTGCCTTGTCCGTCTCGACGGTGTGCGGCAAGGCGATCCGCCGTTCGTATCGGCCATAGCTGCGTTCGGAATAGCCGCGGTCCTTGTCCTCGACCTCCGACTTCTTTTCGCCGCGCAGCGTCAGCACGCCGGCCTCGGCGACGATCTCGACGTCCTTCTCGTCGAGCCCGGGCAGTTTGGCGGTGACGCGTATCTCCGCATCGGTCTCGCCGAGTTCGAGTCTGGGCGAAAGCAACGCGGGCTCCGTGCCGGCGAAGGCGGGAACGCCGAAGCCGCGCACAACATCGTCGAACAGGCGGTTCACCTCGCGGTGCAGCGACAGCAACGGATCGCGCCGGTTCTGCTCGACCGCGAACGGCGCCGGGACGCGATCGTCGGTGCGGCTCCAGGGGATCAGATCACGAATGGCCATGGGTCCTGTCTCCTTTCTGGTCCGTGGCATGATGCAGGAACGGCCGCGCGAACCTAGCCGCCGAGCGCGCGATGAAGCTGGATACGCGCGAGAGTGGCGGCGACCCGCTGTCGTATGGCCGCGCGTTCCGCCGACAGGGCCGCCTGCCGTGCCTCGGTCACCGGCCCCGCCGCCAGATCGCCGCGCGCATGACGCGCCTCGACCATCGCCGCCGTCCGCCGCCGCGACGCGAGGTCGCGGTCGGACAGATTGAGGCGCGCCGTCGCCGCGCGGCTGGCCGACAGGGCGTCATCCACTTCGCGCCATGCGGTGACGACGGTCTGGCGATAGGCGAGCGCGGCGCTGCGCGCTTCGGAGCGGCGCAGGTCGAGCTGTTGCTGCAATCGTCCGCCGGAGAAGATCGGCAGCGACAGGCCCGGCCCGATGCTGGTGCTGCGCGCGTCCCAGCCGAAATCGGCGAGATGGAGCACGTCGATGTCGAAGAGCCCGGTCAGGCTGATCTTCGGATAGAAATCCGCTTGCGCGACGCCGATCTGCGCGGTGGCCGCGTGGAGCCGTGCTTCGGCCTCGATGATGTCGGGGCGCAGGCGCGCGACCGCCGAGGGCAGGCGCGCCGCCACCGGCGGCAACGGTCGTGGCGGCGGCGGCGTCGCCGGGTCGATCGGCACGCTATCCGGGGTTGCGCCGATCAGGATCGCCAGCGCGCGCATCGCCATCGCCGCCTGATGGTCGAGATCGACGATCTCGCCGCGCAGGGTCCGCAAGGCCTCCTCGCGCGCGGCGACGTCGATCGGCGTGGCGAGACCGCGCGCCAGCAGCGTGCGGGCGATCCCGACGTTGCGCTCGGCGAGGCCGGCGCCGTCCTGCGCGATGCGACGCTCGTCCCACAGGCCGCGCAACTGGAAGTAGGTACGCGCCACCTCCGCCTCGACCGACAGGCGCACGCCGCGCGCGGCGGCGTCGCTGGCCTCGACCGCGGCCTGTGCCGCCTCGGCCTGCCGGCGGTGGCCGCCCCACAGGTCGAGCTCCCAGCTCGCGCCGACGCCGACGCTGTAGAGATCGAAGTCGACGCCTTTGGGCGGTGTCGCCGCCGGCGTGATCCCGAGCAGCGTCTGCGTGACCGAAGCGATGCCTGCCGTGCCGAGACGCTCGCGGCTATAGCCCGCTTGCCCCTCGACCTGCGGTGCGCCGGCGGCGCGCGCTTGGCCGCGTTCGATCCGCGCGGCGGTGATCCGTTCGATCGCCGCTGCGATATCGAGATTGGCGGTGCCGGCGCGCACCTCCAGCGCGTCGAGCACCGGATCGTCGAAGCTGCGCCACCAAGGCGCATCGCCGGGGGTCGGCGACGCGGCGGTATCCGCCGCTTGCCAGACCGGCGGCAGGATCGGTGCGGGCGGCGTGAAATCCGGCCCGACGGTGCAGCCCGCCAGTGCGACGGCGAGCATCAGCGGCCATTTGCGATCACGCATGTCGATTGTCCTGCTCGGTGAGGGGCGACGGGCGATCGAACGCCAGCGTATAGAGCGCCGGCAGCGCCACCAGGGTCAGCGCGGTCGCGCCGATCAGCCCGCCGATCATGACGATCGCCATCGGTCCCCAGAAGATGTTGAAGCACAGCGGAATGAACGCGAGCACCGCCGCCAGCGCGGTCAGCACCACCGGCCGGGCGCGACCGATCGTCGCCGCGGCGATCGCCGCGTGGAGCGCCATGCCCCCGGCCTGGTTGTGCGTCACCTGATCGACTAGAATGATCGAATTGCGCATAATCATGCCCGCAAGCGCGATCAGCCCGAGCAGCGCGACGAAGCCGAACGGCGCCCCGGTCAGGATCAGCGCCGCCACCGCGCCGATCACGCCGAGCGGCGCGGTGGCGAGCACCAGCAGCGTGCGACCGATGCTCTGCAACTGGATCATCAGCAGCAGGAGCATCAGCGCGACGGTGATCGGCAGCAGCCGGTAGATCGCGTCGTTCGCCTTGGCGGACAATTCGCCGTCGCCGCCCGCCTCGATCCGGTAGCCGGCGGGTAGCGATCGCGCGATGGCGGCGATGCGGTCCTCGGCGGCCGCGGCGATGTCCGACGCCTGGACGTCGCCCGTCATATCCGCCTGCACCGTCATGCAGAGCATATTGTCGCGTTTCCAGATGATCGGCTGTTCGGTGGTCACGCCGATCCGCGCGATCTCGCCGAGCGGGACCGGACCGCCGGGGGTGCTCACTGCCAGATCGGCGAGCCGCCCCGGATCGTTACGCTCCGCCGCGCTGCCGCGGACGACGATGCCGATCCGCTTGGTCCCGCGCAGCAGCTCGCCGGCCGGCCGACCCGACATCATCGTCGCGACCTCACCCGCCAGCCGTGCCCGGTCGAGCCCGAGCCGCGCCACCCGCGCGCCATCGAGATCGAGCCGCATCGCGACCGACGGCGTTCCCCAGTCCACCTGCACCGCGGTCGTACCCGGCGTCGCGCGCAGTACCGTCGCGATCCGCGCCGACAGGCGTCGCAACGTCTCGGGATCGGGGCCGGTCACGCGATATTGTACCGGGAAGCCCGCACTCGGTCCGAGCGACAGGCGACGGATATGCAGCCTGGCTTCGGGCGCGGCGCGGTTCGCGGTAAGCCGCGCGATGACGCGTTCGCGCGCGCCGAGATCGGTCGCGACGAGGACCATCGTCGCGGTCGCCGGATCGGGCAGGGCGGGGCCGTAGGGCAGATAGAAGCGCGGAGCGCCCTCGCCGACATAGCTGTCGACCTGCGCGACGTCGCGATCCGCGACGATGCCCGCCTCGATCCGTTTCACCGCCGCCGCGGTGGCGGTCAGCGAGGCTCCGGGCCGCAGGCTAACGTCGACGATGATCTCGGGCCGGTCGGAGATGGGGAAGAACTGCTGGCGGACCAACAGCGCGCCGGCGAGGCTCGCTGCGAGCAGCAAGGCGGTGGCAACGACCACCGCCTTGCGGTGGGTCATGCACCCCTCGACCACGCTGCGGAGCCGGCGATAGAGCGGCGTGTCGTATCGCGCGGCGGCATCGTGCCGGGCGTGTGCCTCGGGGAGCAGGCGCACGCCAAGGTAAGGGGTGAACACGACGGCGACGACCCAGCTGACCAGCAACGCCGACCCGGTCACCCAGAAGATGCCGCCGGCATATTCGCTGGTCGTCGATTGCGCGAAGCCAACCGGCAGGAAGCCGACGATCGTCAGCAGCGTTCCAGTCAGCATCGGGAAGGCGGTGTGCGTCCATGCATAAGCGGCGGCATCGGATCGCGTTGCACCCTGTTCGAGCTGGACGACCATCGCCTCGACGCTGATGATCGCATCGTCGACGAGCAGGCCGAGCGACAGTATCAGCGCGCCGAGCGAGATCCGCTCGAGCCCGATCCCGCTCACCCCCATGAACAGCGCGACGATCGCCAGCGTCAGCGGCACCGACAGCGCGACCACCACGCCGGTGCGCCACCCCAGCGTGACGAACGCGACCAGCAGCACCACCGACAGCGCGCAGAAGAACTTGATGAGGAACGCATCGACCGCCTCGCGGATGTTGCGGCTCTGGTCCTGGACCTGCGTCATCCGGACCCCGGCGGGCAGAGTCCGGGTGAAATCCGCGGCGGCCTGCGCCAGTTGCCGGCCGAAGCCGAGCCCGTCCGCACCGGGCGCCATCGCGATCGCCAGCACCACCGCGGGTCGCGCGCCATGGCGGACCAGCCCGTCGGGCGGATCCGCAGAGCCGTTGCTCACCACGCCGAGATCGCCGACGGAGATGGAGCCGGTCGCGGCGGGGACTGCCGTGGCCGCGACCGTATCGACGCCGTCGATCGCACCGCCGATCCGGACCGGCACGCGCATCGAACGTTCGGCGGAGCCCGACGGCGCGATGCTGCTGCGGTTCGCCAGCGCCTGCACGACGGCATCCGGCGACAGGCCCATTGCGGCGAGCCGGCGGCCGTCGAGATCGACGAACACGCGGCGCGGGATTTCGCCGATGATCCGCGCCTTGCCCGCGCCGGGGACGCGCAGCATCGCCTCGCGCGCGCGTTCGGCAAGCGTCACCAGCCGGGCATTGTCCGCGCCGGTCAGCGTGAAGACATAGCCGTAGACATCGGCATAATCGTCATCGGCGACGACCGACGCCCCCGCGGGCAGATCGGGCTCGATATCCTTCAGCCGATTGCGCACCTGTTGCCAGATCGCCGGTACGCGACTGCTGGGCGCACCGTCCTTCAGCGAGACGCGGATGACGCAATGGCCGTCGACGCAATAGGTCTGGAGGAAATCGAGCTGCTCGGTGGCGCGCAGCCGGCGCTCGATCGGATCGCCGACCTGCGCCTGCATCTGCGCGGGCGTCGCGCCAGGCCAGGCGGCGGCGACGATCATCTCCTTCAGCGTGAAGCCCGGATCCTCGTCGCGGCCGAGCGCGAAGAACTGGGCGGCGCCCGCCGCGAACAGCAGCGCGATCAGGAAGCCGACGAGCGCCGGGTGACGGATCCCCCAGCGCGACAGGTTGAACCGGTCCATCGCTCAATTGCCGCCCGGGACGACGCCGGTCATGACGACGCGCTGCCCCTCGGACAGCGTATCGCCGCCGCTCGCGACGATCCGTTCGCCGTCGCGCAGTCCGGCCACGATCGCGTCGTCGCCGCGCAGATCGACGAGACGCACCGGCCGGCGATGGACGCGGTCGCCGGCCATCGCCAGCGACCAGACGTGCGGCCGGCCGCCGCGCGCGCCGAGCGCGGTCAGCGGCACGCGGACGGTCGCATCGGCATCGGGCGTTCGCAGCGTGACGGTGGCCGAACTGTTGAACGGGATCGACGCGACGTCGTGGAGCAACGCGAACCGCGCGGTGCGGAGGCGCAGCGCGCCGTCCGCCGCCGGTCCGACCAGCCGCAGCCGTACCTCGGCGATCGTATCGGGCGCCGACCAGAAGCTCGCCTCCGCCAGCGTGCCGACGGCCGGATGCGCCCGCTCGGGCAGGCGCACCTCGATTTCGGGAGCGCCCGCCGCGAGCCGGACGACGGGGCTGCCGGCCTCGACGACGATGCCGGGCTCCACCGTGCGTTCGGTCACCACCCCGTCCTCCGGCGCGACCAGCAAAGCGTCGGCGAGCGTCGCGCGGCTATGCGCGAACGCCGCCGCGGCCGCCGCGCGCTTCGCCGTGGCAGCGCTGGCGGCCAGCGCGCGGTCGCGCACCTCGGCGGTCGACAGCGCACCGATTCCGTCCAGCCCCGCCGCGCGTCGTGCCGCCTCGTCGGCCCGCACCGCCTCGGCACTCGCCGCCGCCAGTTCGGCGCGCGCCTGTCCGCTATCGGCGATCGCCGCGCTGCGCGACAGACGGGCGAGCACCTGCCCGGCGCGGACATGGTCGCCGACCTGGACCGTCAATGCGAACACCCGACCCCCCGTCTTGAAGCCGAGCGCGAGATCGCGGCGTGGACGCACGATGCCGTCGAACGAGGCGGTGCGCCCGCCGGCATGATGGATCGTGACGGTATCGACCAGCGTGGTGTCGGGCCGCGGCGATGCGATCGGCTCGGGGGAACAGCCGGCGCAGGCGAGGGTCAGACCGGTGGCGATCAGCCCGACCGGGAAAGGGAAAATATTCGGCATCGACGCGTCCTGTTGGTGAACGCGGTCGCCCTGCCGGTCCGGACCGGTGCGGGCCTGCAATTCCTCGAAACCGACCGGTCATTTTCGGAAAGGACCGGTCCGCGACCGGGTTAGCCGCCGATATGCCGCCGCCGGAATGCGCTCGGCGTCTCGCCCAAGCGCTGCTTGAAGACGCGGTTGAACATCACGAGGCTCCCGAAGCCCGCGTCCATCGCGATCGTCAGGATCGGCACGTCCGCCTGCGCCGGGTCGGCAAGCGCGTCGCGAACCTCGGCGATCCGATGTTCGTTGAGATAGTCGCTGACGTTGCGATAGCCGAGGCCGCGATTGATATGCCGGCGCACGCGATATTCCGGCGTCTCGACGCGGGCGGCGATCGTGCCGATCGTCAGTTCGGGATCGCGATAGGCGCGCTCCTGCGTCATCATCACCGCGAGCCGGTGTTCGAGGGCCGCGTCGAGCGGTTCCGGCATGGGCTCCGGCGCCGCCTCGTCGCCCGTTGCGCCCGCAATCGTGCTGGGGAAGACCTCGGGATGCCGCAATCCGAACAGCAACGCGGTGATCGCGAACGCCCCGAGGAACAGTCCGGCCGCGGCCGCCATGCCGGACAGCGCGCGCTCGCCCGTGACGCGGCCGACGATTTCGCTGCCCAGCAGCCACAGGATGATGAGCCCGATCGACGCGACGAAGATCGTCCGCGCAGTCCGTCGCGCCTCGACCAGATCGCCCGACCGGTTGCGCCAGACCAGCCATTGCGCATGGACGGCGAACGCCATCCCGCCGAGATAGACCGCCACCTCCAGCCCGACGATCGGCGGCGCCCAGCCGCGTGCTGCCAGGCTGGCGTACAGCGTACAGCCCAGAAACGCCGCCGACAGGCCCAGGGCGGCGGGCGTGGGGCGAAACGCATCGTCGAACCACGCGCGCGCGAACAGCCAGAACAACGGTATCGCCGCGCTCGCGCTCAGATCCAGCAGCGGATCGAACACGCCCGTTGGATGGGGCAGGCCGGCCAGCGTTCCGACGATCGTACACGATGTCAGCGCCACGCCGAACCGGCTCGGCAGCGAGGCCGGCGCACGGGCGAACACCACCGCCGCCAGCATCAGCAACCCGATCGCACCGCCGCGAAACAGAAGGTCGAGGTCTGCGATCACCGGCGGTACGGGCTGCGGGTCATGCGTCGCCGAAACCATGGCGCGGCCGATATGTCCAGTACCGCCGTCGCGCGCGCCGCCCGCGGCATCCCCGTCCGTTCAGAAGCGGAACAACGTGCCGAGATAATAGGCACGACCATTCTCGAGCTCTTCGCTGAGCAGGTCGAAGCCGGGACCGGCCATACGCGTCGGGCGATTGTTGGACAGGTTCTTGCCCTGTGCCACCACGGTGATCGCGCGCGACAGGCGTATACGCACCTGCGCATCGAAGGTGTCGCTCGCCTTGTAGCGCACGTCTTGCGTCGGGTCGGTGGTCGAGATGGTCAGCAACAGCGGCGAGAGGTGGTTCCATGCGCCCTGCACCGTCACCGGGCCGACGGTGTAGAACGCACGGACATTGGCGACGACGTTCGCGCTTTCGACCAGGCTGGACAGGCGGCGGCGGGTGCCGTTGGTCATCATCACCGTCGGCGGCGTCGGTTGCAGCAGGGTGACGTTGGCGGCGAGACCGAGGCCGGCGAGCGGCTGCGGCAGGAAGGCCATGCGGGTGACCACCGCATTGAGTTCGACGCCGTGGATCACCGTGCCGCTGGCATTGACCGGTCGCGTGGTGGTGACCTGCGTGACGACGCCGTTATACGGTTGCAGCGCGGCGTCGCTCACCGTCAGGATCTCGTCGCGGACCGTCTTGATGAAGCCCGCCGCCGAGAACAGGACATCGCGGCTGGCGTAATATTCGAGGCTGACGTCGTAATTGTCACTGCGGCGGGGGCGGAGCTGCGCGTTGCCGGTCGTGATGGTGACGAAGTTGGTCCCGGTGTTGATCGCGATGGACTGCCGTCCCGCCAGATCGTTGTAATTGGGTCGGGCAAGCGTCCGGCTGAAGGCGGCGCGGGCGCGCAGGTCCGCGGTGACGGTCCAATCGAGCTGCGCGGACGGCAGCCAGTCGTGATAATGCTGGCGCTGCTGCCCGTAGCCGAGACGCGTCGTCTTGCCGAGCGTGGTGAAATTGTACGAGCCCGTCGACAATCCGGTGTCTTCGTAGCGGATGCCGGCGGTCAGCCGCACCGCGTCGCGGGCGTAGCGCCCCATCAGATAGCCGGCCTTGATTTCCTCGGTCAGCGTATAGTCGGATTGCAGGCTGGCCTGGCCGTTGGTCGCGTTCGCCGTGAACCTGCCGGGATTGGTATGGAAATAGGCGGTGACCGCGGCCGGATCGAAGAACATCACGCGCTGTCCGCTGCCGTTATAGGGCGTATACCGTTGCGGCGCGATGAAGCTGGAGAGCGGTGCGGCCCCGGCAATCGGGGTGTAATCGATGACGGTGCGGTCGTAGCGGCGGTCGAGGAAGCGGGCATAGGCGCCCGTCGCAAAGCCGAGCCCGTCATCCTCATTCGCCATGTTGACCGCCAGATTGGCGCGCGCGGTCAGCGCCTTCTCCTTCTGATCGTCGGGCGTGGTCTGATAGTCGTAGAAATTGTATTTGATCGGATCGGTCACATAGGCCGGCTCCGCGAAGGTGAATTGCGGGAAGCCACCCGGCGTGAGTGCATAAGCGTAAGCGAGACGTGTGCCGGCGGGAATACGGAAGACCGACGTCGTCGCATCCTGACGATAGGTGGCGACCGCATAATTGACCCCGAGGTCGGCACGGATATGGTCGCCGGGCGTCAGTTCGCCATGCAGGTCGGCATATTTGATGCCGCGCTTCTGGAAGAAGCGGGACGCGTCGGCCTGGGCGTAATTGCCGCTGGTGACCTTGCCGCCCGACGGCGTGACATCGGTGATATAGGTGTAGGTGTTGGTCGCCGCGGTCAACGCCGTGTTCGGTGTGACGCTGTTCGCCTGACGATCCTCGTCGTTGGTGTGATGGAATTCGGCGACGGTCAACGCGCCGTTGAACATCGCATGATCGTCGAACTCCAGCTTGGCGAAGCCGCCGTAGCGCTGGCGAAGATTGTCATAGTGCAGCCAGCGGCGGACCGACGGCACGACGGCGGCATAATTGGCGTCGCTGCCCGCCGGGTTCAGCCGCCGCCCGCTCGCGGGATCGACGTAGAGCGGTGTCGTGCTCGCGCTGTCGAGCGACGCGCTGACCCGGCGGAAATAGCTGCCGGCGACGACGATGCCGAATTGCCGCTCGGAACCGAAGGTCGTCGCACCGACCAGTTCGGCCTGGCCCGATGGCGGGTTGCCGCCGCGCGTGCGTCGGAAGTCCCAGCGGCCGATATCGATGCGACCGCCGACGAAGCTCTTGCCGCCATTGTCGAACGCGCTGCGCGTGCGCAGGTTGGCGATGCCGCCGATCGCGTTGCCGTTCATCGCCGCGGTTATCGACTTATAGACCTCGACCCGGCTCGCCAGCGACGACGGGATCACGTCAAGCGAGACGTTGCGGCGCGAAATCTCGTTGGCGGGCAGCGGCACGCCGTCGATCTCGACAAGATTGTAATCGGCGTTGAGCCCGCGGATCGAGAGGAATTGCGCCTCGCCACGGCCGTTGTTCTGGATCGTCGAGACGCCCGGCACGCGGGTCAGCGCCTCGCCTAGCCCGAAGTCCGGCAGCGTACCGACCTCGTCGGAACTGATGCTGTCGGAGATGACGGCGATCTCGCGCTTCGCAGCGATGTCCTTCTTCGCCTGCAACCGGGCGCCGGTGACGACGATATCCCCCTCCGCCTCCGGTTCGGCGGTGGCCGACGCATTCTCGCGCGACGCCGATGGAAGCGTGTCGCTTTGCGCGGCGGTGATCGCAGGGACCGCGCCGGACAGCATCAACAGCACACGGCAGGTGGTACGCAGCAACATGACATTTCCCCCTAGGTCTGACTTGGGAGCGTCATTTAATAACTATAGGTGACATATCGGTGACGCGGCGCGATTTGGCGTAGCCGCGCAGACGAAGGGACCTATGACTATGATATTGCTCGGCATGCTGCTCGCCGCCGCGTCGGTGGAGGTGTCCGGTCTGGTCTATGCCTGCGGCGACGATCAGGTGCGTGAGCTGAAGATCGACAGCAAAGCCGCCACCGAGTCGTGGCGCTGGTCGGCCAAGGCCGCAGCCGATCTGCCGCGCGACTATCGCGACCGCCTGCTCGGCCATATCGACGAATGCAAACCGGTCGAGGACGGCCGTGCGATCCTCGTCACCGCATCGACCGGCGGCGCGGTGCTGATCGATCGGGCGACGGGGAAGGTCCAGTTCCGGGCCCGCGTGCCGATGGCGCATTCGGCGGCACTGCTGCCCGGCGGCCTGGTCGTGATCGCGCTGTCGATCGATCCCGCCGGCGACCGGCTTGACCTGTACGATCTCCGGCACAGCGAGCGGGTCATCCAGACCCTGCCGCTGCCCTCCGGTCATGGCGCGGTGTGGGACGAGCGCCGGCAACGGCTGTTCGCCTTGTCGCACGATCTCGTTCAGGCCTTCCGCCTCGACCGCGGCGCGGCCGGGCCGCGGCTGGTCGAAAGCGCGCGCTGGTCGCTGCCGGGGCGGCACGACGGCCATGATCTGTCGCCTGCTCCGGACGGCGGCTATTTTGTCACGACCGACGACGGCGTATGGCGCTTCGATCCCGATGGCGGCAGCTTTGCAGCCTATGCGCCGCTCAATCCCGGCCGGCAGGTCAAGGCGGTGAGTGCGGTCGACGATCGTATCGCCTGGGTGCAGGCCGAGGCGAGCCGGTGGGCGCACGGCTTCACGGTGATGCGCCCGGACGGCAGCGACCGGCGGCATGTGCCGGTGCCCGATCTGCACCTCTACAAGGTGCGCTGGGTACGATGAACCGCCGCCGCACCTTTTTCGGCGGCGTCTTTGCCCTTGGCTGGTTGACACGGCGCGGCGGGCGCGGTGTCGAGGAGCGATGACCGATCCCTTCGCCGGCGCCTTCCCGGCATCCTTCCTGCGCGACGATGGCCGTCGGACAGCGACTGCCAACGAGCGCGTGGTGATGACGCTGCTGTCGAAGCGGGGGGCTGCTTCGCGGGCCGATCTCTCGCGGGCGACCGGCCTCGCTCCGCATTCGATCACCCGCCTGGTCGAGCCGCTGCTCGAACGCGGTCTGGTGGTGGAGGGGGCGCCGGAGATCAGCGGCCGGGGCAAGCCGAGCGCGCCGCTGCGCCTGCTCGCCGACGCCGCCTTCGCCGTCGGCATCTCGGTGATGACCGATGCGGTCTCGCTCGCGCTGATGGATATCACCGGTGCGATCCGGGCACGCGCCTCGGCGCCGCTCGAGAGCGCGGATTTCCCGGCAGCGGCCGATCAGCTCGCGCGCCTGATCGACGATGCCGTCCGGACCGCCGGGCTCGATCCAGCGCGGCGGATCGGCATCGGCGTGGGAGTGACCGGCTATTTCGTCGGCGACGGAGCGCGACTCAATCCGCCTGCGCAGCTCGATCCCTGGGCGTTGATTCCGCTCGATACATTGCTGGCGGATCGGCTCGGCGGGCCGTTATGGGTCGACAATGACGGCAATGTCGCGGCGGTGGGCGAGGCGATGCTGGGGGTCGGGCGGACGGTAAGCGACTTCGCCTATCTCTATTTCGCGGCAGGCTTCGGCGGCGGTGTGGTCGCGGGCGGTGCGCCGATGCGCGGTGCGCATCGCAACGCCGGCGAATTCGCCTCGATCCTGCCCGAAGGCTGGGCGCAACCGAATCTGGAGACGCTGCGGCTCTGGCTTGCGGCGCATGGCCAATCGTGGCCCGACCTGCATGCCATGCTCTCTGGCTTCGATGCGTACGATCCGGCAATCGACGGCTGGCTCGACACGTGCGCGCCCTCACTCAACCTCATTGCCTCGGCGATCTCCGCGATCCTCGATCCCGAACTGATCGTACTCGGCGGCAGACTGCCGCCCGCACTGGCGGACCGGATCGCTGCCCGTATCCGCTTCACCAACCCCGAGCGTCGCGGGCATCATCGTCCCGCCCCCCGGATCGTCGGCTCCGCGATCGGCAACGACGCCCCCGTCATCGGCGCTACGATGCTGCCGATGCGCGCCGCGTTCTTCACCTAACGCGTTGATTGGGGAGGGGCGCCAGCGATCTGGCATTTGGGCCGGCGTTCATCGCAACCGCCGCCCATAGACGTCCTGTACCTCCACCGGCCCAAGTCCGAGCGCCCGGATAGCGGGTTCGATCCGGCGGAGGTCGCCGGAAATGCTCCAGACGAAATCGTCGGTGCGGAACGTTTCCGCGGCAACCTTGCGCGCCTCGTCCAGTGAGATGCCGCGGACGATATCCGGTACGCCGGTGACATAATCGAGCGGCATGCCGCGCGTGTCCGCGTCGAGCATCGCGCCGAGATAGGCCGCGTTGGAGCTCAATCCGGTTTCCATCCGGTTGAGCACGGCGGTCTTCTGTCCGTCCAGCTCTGCCGACGTCAGCGGCCGGTCGTGGGTGAACGCGCCGATCTCCTTGACGATTTCGCGGATCGCGTCGGCGGTATTGTCGGTCTGCACCGCGCCGCTGACGTAGAAGGTGCGCTGCGACTGGACCGAGCCGCCGAGGTGCGAATACATGCCGTACGACCAACCCTTCTCCTCGCGCACGGTCATGTTGATGCGGCTGGTGAAGCTTTCGCCGAGTGCGGAATTGGCGAGCTGTTCGGCCATCGTCCGTCGCGCCTCCCAAGGCTCGATCAGGCGGCCGGCGAGGATGTTGCTCTGCTCGGCACCGGGCACGTCGATCAGCACGACGCGGACGCCGGTCGGACGGGCCGGCGCGGTGGCGATCGTCGCGGCGGGCTTGGCATCGACATGCCAGTTGCCGAGATGCTGTTCGAGGAGCGTACGGGCCTTTTCGAGCGTGATGTCGCCGACGAAATAGGCGGTCAGATTGGCCGGCGCGAGTTCGTTGCGATAGAAAGCGAGCATCTCGTCGCGCGACACCTTCTTCGCCTCGGCGCGCGTGTCGATCCAGCCGTAAGGATGGTCTCGACCCCATAATGCCGAGTTGAACAACGCGCTCTGCGCATTGGCGGGATTGCTCTCATAGGCATCGAACGTCTGATCGACGCGGGCGATATATTCGTCGATCTTCTTCTGTGGGAATAACGGTTCGCGCAGCACCTCGGTGACGAGGTCGATCCCCGCGCCCAGCCCGGCCGTGTCGCTCGCGAAGCTCAAAGTGCAGCGCCGGTCGCCGCTGCCGGTGCCGGGAAATATCCCCAGATCACGCATCCGCGCTTCCAACGCGCCGTGGGGATAACGCTGACTGCCCTCGAACAGGCTGCCGAACGTATGGGTCGACAGCCCCCGCGGATAGCGATGGTCGATCATCTGGCCGGTGGCGAATTGGAGTGCGACACTGACCAGCGGGAGCCGCGGCCGGTGCACGACGACCAGTCTGGCGCCGTTGGCGAGCGTCGCGCGCTCGATCGTCGGGAAGGGGCGCGACGATGATGTCACCGCCGTGGCTACCGGTGGTTGATGCCGGTCGACCGATCCGGCAATTGCCGGCTGTGTCTTCGGTTCCGGGTCGGTGCGGACCGCGAGATAGGGACGCGAGAGCCATTTGCGCGCCACCGCCGCAATTTCGAACGGTGTCGCTTCCTTCTCCCAACGGCGGCCGACCTTGAACAGCAAGGGATCGCCGGCGATCAGTTCGCCCGCCTCCAGCAGGCCGCCGACCGATTGCGGATTCTCCAGCGAGGCGAGCAGCGACTTGTCCTTGATCGCGAAATTCTGGCGCAGCACCACCGGGTCCGGCCCGTCGCGCAGCAGCTTCGCCATCACCGCGTCGATGCGCCGGTCGATCTCGGCGATCTCCGCGCCCGGTTTGACGTCGACCCCGATCGAGAAGGTGCCGTTGACCGAAGCGTCGCCGAAGCTCGCCGATACGCCGAGGGCCGGGCCGTCGTTTTCGACCAGCGCCTGATTGAGCGCGAGCTGCGGCGCACCGGCGATCGCGGAGGCGAACATTTGGAGCAGCGTCCCCTCGCGTTCGTCCCCGGTCGGCACCGGCCAGGTGCGCTCGAGCTGGATCGTGCCGCTTTTGCCGAAGAAGTGGAGCTGCTTGCCCTCGCCGAGCACCGGCACCCAGCGTTTGATCTCCTGGACGCGCTTGCCCGGTCGCACATCCTTGAAATAGCGCGCGACCTTCTCGCGTGCCGTCACGGGGTCGATATCGCCGGCAAGCAGCAGGATGGCGTTGCCGGCGCCATAATAATTGTCGAACCAGCTCCGTGCATCGGCGACGCTGGCGTTGTCGAGATCCTGCATCGATCCGATCGGCGCGTGATCGTACGGATGGCCTTTTGGATAGAGAGCGGTGGTATAGGCTGCGCTGCGTGCGGCGGATTCCGGCGTCTCGCGTTGCCGCTTCTCGTTCTTGACCACGGCGCGCTGGCCGTCGAGTGCCTTGAGGTCGATCGCACCGGGCAGATATTGCATCCGGTCGCTTTCCATCCACAGCGCCAGGTCCAGCTCGCGCGTCGGCACGACCTCATAGTATCGCGTCCGGTCGGTGGTGGTGTTGCCGTTGACGTCGATCGCACCGTCATCGAGCAACTTCTTGAAATACTCGCCTTTCCGATTTTCCGTCTCCTGGAACATCATATGTTCGAACAGATGGGCAAATCCCGTCTTGCCCTGGGGTTCATCCTTCGAGCCGACGCGGTAGGTTACCGATACCAGCACCTTTGGCACGCTGTGGTCGGGGTAGACGATCACGGTCAGCCCGTTGGGCAGGGTGAAGCGCTCGAACGGCAGCTTGATCTGTTCAATCAGATCCGGAGCGTCGTGCCGGGCGGCCGCGACCGCTGCCGCCGTGCGATGTGGCCGGGTCGCCGCCGCTTGTACGGTCAATGCCGGTAGCGCGCAGGACACCATGAAAAAGCACAAAATCAGCGTCTTCCGAACCTTCATAGATAAAACTCGCTCAAGACTTGGCTGTTGATGAGTACACATCCCTGCTGCAACCAATAGTCCGTCCTGATCACCACTCCATGAAATTCCTACTATATCGGTATGTAAAAATGCTTGCTTCGGCTTTGTTCTGCATCCGGCCAGAAACCGGGCATCACGCCATTGCCAAGTATCGTTCGGGGCATATTCGAACATTATCTTGGCTATGCAGTGACTTGATAAAGTCGGGGGAAGTCAGTGCATTCGAAATATGTAAAAACAAAGACGATTCTGCTTGTCGGTACGATGCTGCTGCCGCCGGCGTTTTTGTTTCAAGGGCATGCACTTGCGCAGGCGCGCCCTGCCTCGGAGGCATCGACGGCGACCCCTGCGGTGGAGGACGCGCCTGCGACCAGCGCCGAGGATGCGGACGCAGCTCCACCTGCTCAGGCCGCCGACGATCGGAAGGCCTCCGAACGGAAGCAAGGCGATCAGACGGTAGACGAGGCCGCGCCCGGCGAATCGCAAACCGCGCGGCCGACGTCCGATCGACGCAAGGCGGACACCGCGGCGGATGGATCCATTGTCGTCACCGGGTCGCGTATCGGCGGTTATGATCCGACCAGCGACGTCAAGGTCTATACGCAGGACGACATCAAGGCGCTCGGCGTCTCCAACGTGCAGGATTTCATTCGTAGCCTGCCGCAGAACCAGGCATCGGTAGGCTATGGCCTGAACAATCGCACCAAGGCCGCGAACCAGGATGCTCACGGATTGGGCGGCCTCGGCGTCGCCGGGGTCAATCTGCGCGGACTCGGCACCAAGAACACGCTGGTGCTGGTCAACGGCCGGCGCATCGCCGGTGCGGCGGGAGTGGAGGATGGCTTCGCCAACATCAACACCATACCGCTCGCGGCCGTGGATCGGGTCGAGGTTAGTCTGGGCGGCAACAGCGCGGTCTATGGGGCAGACGCGATGGCCGGCGTGGTCAACTTCATTCTGAAAAAGCATTATAATGGCTATGCTGCGACGGTACGGCACGAGAACTCCAGCACCGGCGCGCGCACGACCCAGGCGACCTATCTTGCCGCGACCTCATGGGGCAGTGGATCGATCACCGGGACGCTGTCGCTGACGCAGATCGATCCGGCGCAAAACGTCAAGCTCGGTTATGTCACGCACGACTACCGCCAGTACATTACGCGAGAACAACTCGTGGCTTTGGGGCGGTCGAGATATGCTCTCGACCAACGATCCTCGAGAGATGGCGCACAGCCCGGGGCCATCGTGCTGGATTACAAAATCCTGGCGTCAAAGGGGCAGAGGGCAAAGGACGTCGATGAGACCTACCAGTGGAAGCCGGGCGGGGACATGGCGCATCCGACCTTCGCCGGGTTGGGCCCGATCGATCGCGAGACGATCGCGCCGAACATTCCGGTCGACGCCGGCGAGCATCAGCGTAGTGGTGGCCTGTCCCTGAATATCGAGCAGAAAATCACCGATCGGTTGCGCGTCACCCTCGACTATCTCGGCTCGATCAACAAGGCGAACCTGCGCGAACTGTGGCAGACTATCGATATCGTCGTGCCGTTCACCCAGGCATATAGTCCGCTCAAGCGCAGCGACTTTCCCGCCGAGGCGGTGATCGCGAACACGTTCGGCGTCTATTATTATCCCAGTGCCGATTACGCCAATGGGCGCATGCGCCGAGGATTTCAGGAAACAACGATCCGCTCGCATACGGTCAACGGCGGGCTTCGCTACGAATTCGATCCGGAAACGGCGCTTTCGGGCAATTACTCCTATTCGCGCAACACCGCGACCGGGACGCAGCAGGGCATCCAAAACCTGACCAGCACCCGGTACGGCCATTGCGTCGCCAGCACCGGCACCGTGACCGCGCCCAATCTCGATGCGATCGTCGCGGCACAATGCGCGGCAATTAACAGCAGCGATCCGGCGCTGGCGTTCAACTTCCTTGATGATGGAACCGGCAAACTCGGCGTCCCCGCCAGCGTCTTCTTCGTCACCACCCATCGGCTGGCGACGTCGGCGGGCGCGCAGGATGCCGACATCCTGTTCACCGCTGCGCCGATCACGCTGCCGGCCGGCAAGGTGCGCCTGGCGATCGGCGGGGAAACACGGACCAATTCGGTGAAGAGCCCCCGCATCGTCCAGCGAACCGCAGAACGGCTGAATACGCGGTTATGGGCGGCCTATGCGGAGCTGCGCGTACCGTTGATCGCGGAGACGATGGGAATACCGCTTTTCCACACCCTCGATCTGTCGCTGAAGGCGCGCTACGATCGATATGATTCCCACGGGCCGATCGGCACCGTCGACAATATCCCGTACGCTGACGGCGGCACGCTCATCCGCGGCAAGTCCACCTTCGACCGGCTCAGTCCTGATATCGGTCTGGCCTGGACGCCGATCGGTGGCCTGCTGTTGAGGGGCAGCGTGTCGTCAAACTTCACGCCTCCACCCTTCACAGCGCTTTACGATGTCCTTGCGGGTCAGACGAACTTCGAGAAATACATCTTCTCCGATCCCCTCGCTCCGGCTGACGACCCTTATTACACCTGGAACGGTCCGATCCCGGCGCAAACGCAAGCCAATCCGACGCTACGTCCGTCGGTGGCGCGCAGCTACAACCTCGGATTAGTGATCACGCCGCCACGCGCGCTGCATAACCTCAATCTCGAAGTGAACTATTACCGGACCCGCATCCGCGACCGGATCAGCGATTCAACCGAGTTGTTCGACCTGATCCCCGCAACGGAATATTTTGCGATACCGGAATTTTTTGTACGGGATGCCAGCGGATATATCGTTCGCCAGATCATCAAGCCGATCAACATTGGCTGGGACAAAAGCGAGTCGCTGGATGTACAATTCAGCTACGCGATTCCGACCGGTATCGGCCTGATCACGCCATCGATCCTCTATTCGCGGAACTTCAAACAACAGGTTTCCTATGCTGGGCGCGTTTCGACGATCAACAATCTCGGTACATCGACTGGTATCGACAAATACCGGATCGTCGGCAATCTGGATTTCACCCGCCCCGATCTGATGGCCCGGCTGACCGTGCGATACATACCGCCCTATGAGAATACCTATGACCTGACGCGGGAAGACGGTGAATTCTGGGATTCCGATTTTGACGGTGTGAAGGATCAGCCGATGCACATTGCCAGTCTGACCACCTATGATTTCACCACGCGGTGGCAAGCGACGCCGAAGCTGACGTTGAGCGCTGGCGGCCGCAACATCTTCAACGCCAAGCCGCCGTTCGCGATGATCGACCGCCGGCCCTTCGACGCATCCCGCTACGACATACGTGGACGGGTATTGTATGCCGAAGCGCGCGTGAACCTCTAATATAATTTCAATGAGGTGTTAGCCATCTTTAAAATGGTTTGTTTATTTTCGGACGCCAGCTTTCTTGAAACAATTATAATACTGTATGAACAAGAAATAATCAATATTATCGATATAAGTCGTGACAATCCCCTTACCGATGGGAGTTTCACAAACGCCTATCCAGATCGCAGCCCGGCATCGCCCCATGCCGGGCCGCGTAACGGAGCGTCAGTCCGTGCTGCGCTCGGCGAGCAGGTCAAGCAGCCGTTGTGCGGCATCTGCCGACGAGCCGGGGTTCTGCCCCGTGATGAGCAGGCCATCCGCCACGACGTGCGACGCCCAATCGTCTCCGCGGGTGAATTTGCCGCCATTCGCCTTCAGAATGTCCTCGACGAGGAAGGGTACCACGTCGGTCAGGCCGACCGCGGCTTCCTCGCTGTTGGTGAAGCCGGTTACGGTCTTGCCGGCGACCAGCGACGTGCCATCGGCAGCCTTGACGTGGCGCAGGACACCCGGCGCGTGGCAGACCAGCGCGACCGGCTTGTCCGCCGCGATGGCCGTCTCGATCAGGCCGATCGACCGCGGGTCTTCGGCGAGGTCCCACAGCGGGCCGTGGCCGCCGGGATAGAAGATCGCGTCGAAATCCGCCGCCGATTGCTCGGCCAGTACGTGCGTGTCGGCCAAGGCGGCCTGCGCCTCCGGGTCGGCGGCAAAGCGGCGGGTGGCATCGGTCTGCGACGACGGTTCGTCGCTCTTGGGATCGAGCGGCGGCTGGCCACCCTTTGGCGAAGCGAGCGTGATCTCGGCGCCGGCATCCTTGAAGACATAATAAGGCGCGGCCAGCTCCTCGAGCCAGAAGCCGGTCTTCTTGCCGGTATCGCCGAGCTGGTCGTGCGAGGTGAGGACGATCAGGATCTTCATGTAGGGATTCCTTCGCTGTGACGAAGCCTGACATAGCTTGTACTAGACCGGTCGTCTACAACTTCGTGGATTGATGGTGCAGGGTGCCGGCTCGCTTTCGTCACGGCGTCAGGCCGAGAAGCTGCCGGGTCGAGTGCAGCGCGATGTCGAAGGGCGCGTGCGTCCTCACGATCTTCGCCATCACGCTGGCGCCGAGCCAGAGCTGATAGAGCGACGCGGCCACGTCTTCGGCCGCCCCGGTCACGCCGACCGAGCCATCGGCGACGCCATCTCCAACCATGCGGGTCATACGCGCGATGATCGCGGCGGTACCCGTCTTCAACGTCAGCCGCATCGGCTCGGACAGATCGGCGACCTCGGCCCCGAGCTTGACCGCCAGGCAGCGCCCCTGACAGTCGAACGCGCCCTGATTGTCGCGCCAGGCCGCGAAATAGGCGCTGAGCCGCTCGGCACCGGTCAGGCCGGGCCGCGCGACCAGCGCATCCATCTCGGCGAGATACTCGTCGAAATAGGCGGCGAGCATCGCCTCGCCGAACGCGTCCTTCGATGCGAAATAGTGGTAGAAGGAGCCCTTGGGCACGCCGGCGTCCTTCAGGATCTCGGTCAGACCGACGGCCGAAAACCCCTTGCGGCTCATGATCGTCTGGCCCGTCGCGAGGATCGTGGCACGCGTACTGGTATCGGGAGGCGGAGGTGACATGGACCTGACGTATCATCGGCTAGACCGATCGTCTAGGATTGCCGCCCGCCTCCCGCCGTCTCGCGCGCCCAGCGGCCGCCCAGGGCGCGGAACAGGTCGATCTGCGCGGTCGCGATCGCAGCGTCCTGCCCGGCGAGCGCGGCCTGCGCATCGGCGAGCGTACGTTCGGCGTCGAGCTGCGACAGGCTGTCGATCCGCCCTTCGCGGCGTTGCGCGCGGGTGATGCGAGTGGCGCGGTCGGCCTGTTCGAACGCACGTTGCAGCGCGGTGCGGCGGTCGAGGGCGCGGGCATAATTGGACAAGGCCGTCTCCGTTTCGCCGAGCGCGGAAAGGACGGTGCCGTCGAAGGTTGCCAGCGCCGCCTGCGTATCGGCCTCCGCCCCGGCGATCCGCGCCCGCGCGCGGTCGCGGTTGACCGTCCAATTGAGCAATGGGCCAAGCAGGAAGTTGAGCGGTTCGGCGCCGAACAGATTGCCCAGCCCGGTACTGGTCTGCCCGATCGACCCGCCCAGGGTGATCCGCGGATAGAGGTCGGCGGTCGCCACGCCGATGCGCGCGGTCGCCGCTGCCAGCCGGCGCTCGGCGGCGCGCACGTCGGGGCGCCGCGCCAGCATCGTGGCGCCGTCGCCGACCGGGATCGGCTGCGTCAGGCGCAGCGTCGCGGTGCGCTGCGCGGCGATCGCGGGCAGCTCCTGCGGCGTGCGGCCGGTCAGCGTCGCAAGGCGGAACAAGGCCGCCTGCCGCTCGGCCTGCAACAGCGGGATGTCGGCGCTGCGCTGGTCGCGGAGCGCGGCGATCCGCGCAGTGTCGAGCGGGGTGGTCATGCCGACGTCGACGCGGCGTTCGGTGGTGCGCACCTGCCGGTCGAGCAAAGCGACGATGCGCTCGGCCACCGCGATCCGCTCGGCCGCGGCCGCGGCGTCGGCATAGGCGCGGGTCGTGTCCGCGACGATGGCGACGCGGACCGCATCGGCGTCGCCATCGGCGGCCGCGACGTCACCGCGCGCGGCCGCGACGTTGCGCGCGATGCGGCCGAACAGGTCGACTTCGTAGGACAGGTCGAGTCCGCCGTCGATCAGCCACGTCTCGCTGCCGACGCCGGGCGGGCGCTGCGCCTGTGAAAAACGGTTGTAGCCGGCGCCAGCGCCCAGCGTGGCGCGCGGGGTGCGGTCGGTACGCACCTCGCGCAGCGTGGCGCGCGCTCGGGCGAGGCGGGCGACCGCGACACGCAGATCGGTGTTGGCGGCCAGCGCCTGTGTCACCAACCCGTCGAGCACGGGGTCGTCGTAGAGCCGCCACCAATGATCGTCGGGTGCGGCGACGCTGGTCGCGGCACTCGTCGCGACGAACGGCGCGGCGGCGGTCGGCGGTGTCACCGGCAGGCGATAGTCCGGTCCGGTAGCACAGGCGGCGAGCGCGAGCAGCGAGACGGCGGCGGTCAGGGATTTGAGCATCTTGGCCCTCCTCATTCGGCAGGCTGGAGCGCGGGATCGGCGGCACCATGGCGGGTGCGGCGCGCGGCGAGCCGCAGGCCGAGCGCGCGGCAAACGACGTAGAAGGTCGGCGTGAAGATCAGCCCGAAACCGGTGACGCCGATCATCCCGAAGAACACCGCCGTCCCCAGCGCCTGTCGCAGCTCCGCGCCCGCACCGCTGGCGACCAGCAGCGGCACCGTGCCGAGGATGAACGCGAAGCTGGTCATCAGAATCGGGCGCAGCCGCACCTGCGCGGCCTGTACCGCCGCCTCGACCGGCGAGAGGCCGTCCTGCTCCTCGGCCTGTTTGGCGAATTCGACGACGAGGATCGCATTCTTGGCGGCGAGCGCGATCAGCACGACCAGCCCGATCTGCGTCAGGACGTTGTTGTCGAGCCCGCGCAGATTGACCCCGATCATCGCCGCCAGCAGGCACATCGGCACGATCAGCACGATCGACAGCGGCAGCAGCAGGCTCTCATATTGCGCCGCCAGCACCAGGAAGACGAACACCACTGCCAGCGCGAAGACGATCCCCGCGGTGCTGCCCGCCGCTTTCTGCTGATAGGCGATGCCGGTCCATTCGCTGCCATAACCGCGCGGCAGCGTGTCGGCGGCGAGCTTCTCCATCGCGATCAGCGACCGTCCCGAGGAATAGCCGGGCGCGGTGTCGCCATCGACCTCGACCGCCGGATAGAGATTGTAGCGCGTGACGCGATACGGTCCGGTGCGGTCCTGGAAGGTCGCGACCGACCCAAGCGGCACCATCCCGCCCTTGTCGGATCGCGTCTTGAGGTCGGCGATGTCGGCGGGGGTCGAGCGGAACGGCGCGTCGGCCTGTGCGGTGACGCGATAGGTGCGGCCGATCAGGTTGAAGTCGTTGACGAACGCGCTGCCCAAATAGACCTGCAACGCCTCGAACACGCGCGCCGGCGGCACGCCGAGCATATTGGCCTTGGGGCGATCGACATCGGCGAAGATGCGCGGCGTCGCGGTGTTGAAGAAGGTATAGACCTGCGCCAGCCCCTCGGTCTGGTTGGCCTTGGCGATCAATGCGCCCGCGGTGGCGTCGAGCTGCTTGTAGCCGGCACCCTGCCGGTCCTGCACCATCAGCCGATAGCCGCCCGCCGATCCGATCCCCTGGATCAGCGGGGGCGGGACGACGAGAATGCGTGCCTCGTCGATGTCGGCGGTCGCCTTGCGGGTCGCGTCCATCAGCCCCGCGAAGGTGACGCCCAGCTTCTCGCGCTCGGCGAACGATTTCAGGGGCACATAGGCGGCGGCGGTGTTGGGGGCGAGCGTCTGCGACGGGCCGTCGAAGCCCGCCAGCATCACCACGCCCTTGACGCCGGCGAGCGGCAGGATGCGCTTGGCGACCTTCTGCACCACCGCGTCGGTACGCTCGACCGAGGCGCCGGCGGGGAGCTGGACGATGGTCAGGAAATAACCCTGATCCTGCGCCGGGATGAAGCCGGTCGGCGTCGCCCAGAACAGACCGACCGTGGCGACGATCAGCCCGGCATAGACCGCCATCATCCGCTTCGGCCGTCGCACCAGCCGCGCTGTCAGCGCACCGTAACGCTGGCTGAGCCGCTCGAACGTGGTGTTGAAGCGGTCGCCGGCGGCGCGGACGAGCCGCGTCGCGCGGTTGCCGCCCTCGTGCGTGTCGTGCGCGCGCAGCAGGATCGCGGCGAGCGCGGGCGACAGCGTCAGCGAGACGATCAGCGAGATCACCGTCGCCGTCGCGATCGTCACCGCGAACTGCTGATAGAAGGCGCCGGAGAGGCCGGTGAGGAACAAGGTCGGCACGAACACCGCACAGAGCACCAGCACGATCGCGACCAGCGCGCCGGACACCTCGTCCATCGACACCATCGCCGCCTCCAGCGGCGGCAGGCCGCGCGCCAGATTGCGCTCGACATTCTCGACCACCACGATCGCATCGTCGACGACGATGCCGATCGCCAGAACCAGCCCGAACAGCGACAGCGTGTTGAGCGAATAGCCGACCGCCGCGAGCACCGCGAACGTGCCGACCAGCGACACCGGGATCGCCACGATCGGGATGATCGCCGCGCGCCATTTCTGGAGGAACACCAGGATGACGAGCACGACCAGCACCATCGCCTCGAACAGGGTGTGGATCACGGCATCCACCGATTGCGCGATGAATTCGGTGGGATTGTAGATGACGCGATATTCCAGTCCCTTGGGGAAGGATTTCGACATCGCCTGCATCTCGGCCTCGACCTTCTCCGCGGCGGCGAGCGCGTTGGAGCCGGGACGCTGGAACACCGCCGCGATCACGGTCGGCTGGCCGGACAGATAGGTGTTGGAATTATAGTCCTGCGCACCCAGTTCGACGCGCGCGATGTCGCGGACGCGCACCTGCCGTCCGTCGGCGTCGGTACGGATTACGACGTCGGCGAATTGCCCCGGTTCGAGCAGGCGGCCCTGCGTCTCGACGTTGAGCTGGAAGGCGCTGCCGTGCGAATAGGGCGGTTGGCCGAGCGAACCGGCGGCGACCTGCACGTTCTGCGCGCGCAGCGCCGCGACGATATCGCCGGCGGTGAGGTTCAGCGCGGCGGCGCGGCCGGGATCGATCCAGACGCGCATCGCATAGTCGCGGCTGCCGAACAGGCGAACGTCGCCGACCCCGTCGATCCGCGCGAGCCGGTCGCGGACCTGGGTCAGCGCGTAATTGGAGATATAGCCGCGATCGAGCGAATTGTCGGGCGAGATCAAATTGACGACCATCAGGAAGTCGGGGCTGGTCTTGCGCGTGACGACGCCCAGCCGCTGCACCTCTTCGGGCAGGCGGGGAACCGCGATCGCGACCCGGTTCTGCACCAGCACCTGCGCCGCATCCAGATCGGTGCCGATCTTGAACGTGACCGTGATCATGACGTTGCCGTCGCCGGTTGACTGGCTCGACTGGTACAGCATGTTGTCGACGCCGTTGATCTCCTGCTCGATCGGCGCGGCGACCGTCTCCGCGACGGTTTCGGCAGAGGCGCCGGGGTAGCTGGCGGAGACCGTCACGGTCGGCGGCACGATGTCGGGATATTGCGCGACCGGCAGCCCCCAGTAAGCGATGGCGCCAACCAATGTGATGATGACCGCGATGACGCCCGCGAAGATCGGGCGGGTGATGAAGAAGCGCGACAGGCGCATGATAGGCTCCCCCTTTACGAGGATGAAGACGGCCGGGACGTGGGTCGGCGAAGCGTCAGGAGGTGAAGGTCGCCTCGCCGGTGGTCGGCGACAGGCCGCCGGGGGCGGGGGCGGCAACGACCGGCGCGATGCGGCCTGCGCGCACCTGCACTTTCGTCCCCGGCATCGCCATTTGCGTGCCGCCGATCACGACGCGATCGCCGCGCGACAGCCCGCCGCTGACGATCCGCAGCCCGTCGAGGACCGGGCCGAGCGTCACCGGCTTGACCACCACCGTGCCATCGCGCGCGACGGTCAGCAGCGTCTTGCGCGCCTGATCGGTCTGCACCGCCGCATCCGGCACCAGCAGCGCATGCGTGGTGCCGCCGCTGGCCAGCCGCATGTTGCCGAACAGACCGGGGGTCAGGAACATATCCGGGTTGGCGAGCACGGCACGGCTGCGGATCGTGCCGGAACGCGGATCGAAGCCGTTGTCGGTGAAGTCGAGCTTGCCGTGCCAGCGATAATCGCTCTCGTCCTGCAACCGTACGTCGACCGCCGGGGCGACATTGCCGGCGACGCGCGCGCGCTTGCCCTTGAGGAACAGCGCCTCCGATCCGTCGAAGGTGAAATAGATCGGATCGAGCGCGTTGATCGTCGTGAGCAGCGTGCCGCTGGTGTCGCCACCCGCGACGAGGTTGCCGGGGTCGACGCGGCGGCTTGAGATCCGCCCGCCGATCGGCGCGCGGACCTGCGTGAACTCGACGTCGAGCGCGCGGGCGCGCACGCGCGCCTCCGCGGCGGCGATCGCCGCAGTGGCGGCGCGGACGCGGGCGCTCAGTTGGTCGAGCTCGCCCTTCGACACCGCATCCTCCGCCTCCAGCCGGTTGGCGCGGTCGAGGTTGGCGCGGGCCAGCGCGAGGTCGCTGCGCGCGCTTGCCAGCCCGGCGCGGGCCTCGGCCAGCGCGGCGGCGAACGGGCGCCGATCGATCGTGAACAGCAACTGGCCCGGTCGCACGGTCGCGCCGTCGGTGAAGTGCAGCGCGGTCACCGCGCCGGACACGCGCGCGCGCACCTCGACGGTGCGGCTCGGTTCGAAGCGGCCGACGAAATCGTCCCATTGCGCGACGTCGCGCTGTAGCGGCGCGGCGACCGTGACGGTCGGTGCGGGGGCGGCCGAGGCAATCGCCGGCTCGCTGCGATTGACCGCCACACCGGCGGCGATCGCGAGCAAGGCGGGGACGCCGATCCACAGCGACCGGCGCAGCAGCGGCGACGACGCGGCTGGCGGGGCGAGCGGCGTCGCGTGGGTCGTGTCCACGGGGGCGTGCACGGTCATCGACGCGCTCCCATCGTCTTGCGGCGGGCGACGCCGATACTGTCCGTCATCAGCTCATATTGCGCCGGCGAGAAACCGGCGTTGAGGAAGCGGGTCAGCTCGGCGCTCGGTATCGTATAACCGTAATGCCACGCGAAGACCGCGATCCGGCGCAGCGCCTCCAGACGCTCGTCCGCGAGCATCGGGTTGTGCGGCTGCCGGAACAGCGCGCCGAGCGCGCTGGCCATGCGGCCGGGGCGGCGGAGCGACGACAAGGCGTCCTTGCGTGCCAGGGCGACGACCGACCATTCCAGCCCGGTGAGTCGGGCGGCAGGTTGGTCGTCGATCGCCGGCACCGCGGCCGGTGTGGCAGGGGGAAGGGCGGGGAGGCGGTCGGCGTCGAGCATCAGATAGGCCATGCGAGATCCCTGAATTGGACGTGCGCGAACACCGCCCGGCATCGCGGACGACGACGGGGCACACCGATCGATCGGTGGCGGGCGCACGGAGCCGGCGGGCGCTGGCGGCCCGTTGCGGCAGGTCGTGATGAGAAGTGGCGGGCGCGACCGTCAGGTCGCGTCGGGTCGTCCGGTCAGTCCAGGATCCATGTCGGCTCCTTCGATCGTGAACCGCCGGCGTGGCGTTTCATTCCGTACCGCATGGTATATTAACCGCTTCCGCGAAGATCAACGTCTTTCTGTACCGGGCGGTAATTTATTTCGCGTTCAGCGGCTGGGCCACATCATCAGCCCAATGTCGACGACGCGGTCCAGATCGGTGCGGGTCGCGCCGGAGCCGGCCTGCACCGCCATGCCCTGCAGCATCGCGTAGAGATATTGCGCGAGTCCTTCCGGATCGGCGCCGGGGGCGAGGTCGCCATCGCGCTGCGCCGCGCGGAAGCGCTCGACCAGCGCTGCATGCGCGGCGGCGCGACGCTCGATGATATGGCCTCTGATCGACTCGGCCTCGGCGCCGCAGGCGGTGGCGCTGATGACGCCCAGACAGCCCTTGGGATCGGATGTGCTGGTCTGCGCCACGACCGCGCCGCGCATGAGATGCTCGGCGACCGCGCGGGCGGTCGGCTGTTTGAGGGCATCGCGGGTATAGGCCATCTTCTCGGCGCCGTAGAGATCGAGCGCACGATGGAACAGCTGCTCCTTGTTGCCGAACGCGGCGTAGAGGCTGGGTTTGGTGATGCCCATCGCCGCGGTCAGATCCGCCATCGACGCGCCGTCATAGCCCTTCGCCCAGAACACGCCGAGCGCCGCGGCCAGCGCCGCTTCGGTGCAGAATTCGCGCGGCCGGCCACGCGTCGCAACGGCAGGAGCAGATTGCATAACGCTCGGTATATAATGATCGACAACGCCCGCGTCGAGGGCCGTCACATAGTAAGTCATTCGCCGGCGATCGGTTTTTGAGAGCGGTCGGGAGTGGAATGTGGATCGACCGTCTTGCACGCCGTAAGACTGGGAGGATCTGCGGCATCGTCCCAATCGAGCGGACGGCATCGTACGTCATGCGGGAGGGCGATCTTGCGACGGCGGTTCGATCAGTCGAACATCCGGTGGTGGAGGATCAGCGCCGCGGCCCCCAGCGGTGCCGCCAGATCGGGCGCCAGCGTCGCTACCGCGAGCTTTGCCGGCGGTTCGCGAACGCCGCGCCGTTCCGGCAGGGTGAGTTCCGGCCATTGCACGCCGTCGACGATCCGGCGGGCAAGCGCGCGCGGCAGCCGGCCGCCGAGCACGATCGCCTCGCAGTCGAAGGCGTAGCGCAGCGTCTGGAACAGCCAGGTGAAGGACTCCTGGCGCGCGTCGAGCCATGGCTCGACACCGGGCCAGCGCGGATCGAACCGCGCCACCAGATCGCCGATGCCGTCGCACTCGGTGCCGTGGGCCGCGAGCATCGCACGAAGGTCGCCGAGATTCGGCGTGGCGCGGCCGGCGAAGGGGAACAGTCCGGCGATCTCGCCAGCATTGCCGTGATGGCCGCGCAGCAGCTGGCCGTCGACGACCGTCGCGGCGCGGAAGCCGGCCGCGACGTTGACGTAGCAGAAGCTGCCGAAGTCGGCACCGACGCCGAGCAGGTGCTCGCCGATCGCGGTGGCCGCGGCGATGTTCTCGACCATCGCGGGCAAGGCGAGGCGGCGGCTGACGAGCGCCTCGAGATCGATCAGCGCCCAGTCGTCGAGCTCGGGGGCGGGGTTGACGGTGCGCGGGGCGGTGAAGAAGCCGGCGATCGCCACGCCGATGCCGACGATCCGGTCGGGCAGGGACTGTTCGTCACGGAACCGCACGACCGCGTCGAGCAGCCCGTCGCGCGGCATCCCCGGCAGGCTGATCTCGCGGCGCGCGCGCACCGCCCCGGCGAGGTCGAGCAGCAGCACGTCCGCGCGGTCGGTCATCACCGACAGGCCGAGGCTGAAGGCGGCATCGGGGACGATGTGGATCGTCGCGCTCGGCTGGCCGCGGCCCTGCGCCACCGCCTCGCCGGCGCGGACCAGCCCCGCCGCCTCCAGCTCCTCGGTGGCGCGGAAGATCGCGGTGCCCGACAGGCCGGTGTCGCGGATCAGCGTCGATCGCGACAGGCTGCCGTGCCGCCTGACGAGGGTCAGCACGCGGCGTGCACGCGGGGTCAGGGAGAGGCGGTTCATCTTCACTAACCTCACGCACAGGACGACCTACCTGGCGTTAGCCCCGGCGTCTTCAGACTGTCAAATATATATCGTACAGGATGATATGTATTAGACGAAGTCGAGGGGGCTCATGACATATCTATCGAGGCATTCCATGCTGTTGACGCTGGCGGCTGCCACGATGCTGGCGGGAATGCCGGCGCAGGCGCAGGCGCAGGTGAGGGACGGCGCGGCCGTCGCGCCGGACGCGAACAGCGACGGCGACCAGCCGGACATCGTCGTCACCGGCTTCCGCGCGTCGCAGCGCTCGGCGACCAAGGCGAAGCGCGAGGCGGCGGTGATCCTCGATTCCGTCGCGCAGGATGATGTCGGCCGGCTGCCCGACCTCAACATCGTCGAGGCGAGCCGGCGGATCACCGGCGTGTCGGTGGTCGGCGGGGCGGACGCGACCAAGAACCGCGACATCTACCAGCGCGCGACGATCCGCGGCCTCGATCCGCGCTACAATCTCGTCACGATCGACGGCATTCCGCTCGCCTCGCCCGACTGGGTCTATCGCGGTGCGCGGCTCGAGATGCTGCCGGCATCGCTCGTCTCGCGGATCGAGGCGATCAAGAGCGTCAGCGCGCAATATGATCCGCACGCGCTGGGCGGCCAGATCAACATCGTGTCGAAAAGCGCCTTCGACGGCCGCGGCGACCGCAGCCTCGTGCTCAACGCCAATGCCGGCGACAACGACACCGCCGGCAAGCTCGTCCGCAGCGGTGGCGTGACGATCCGTACCGATGCGACCGCCGCGGCGCGGTTCGGCGCCAACCGGGATTTCGGCGTGGTCGCCTCGGCGGAGTACCAGCGCCTGCCGTCGACCGCGCGCGCCGAGCTGCCCGGCGACAGCAATGGCGCGGGCTGGTCCTATTTCACCGCCGCGGGGGCGCGCACGCCGTTCGCCACGCTGTCGACCGGTTATCCGGTGCCGGTGCGCAACCAGGACTATTTCTTCGAGAATATGCGCACCCGGCTCAGCGGCAACCTGAAGCTGGAATGGCGACCCGACGATGCGACCGCGCTGGCGCTGTTCGGCGGCTATTATCACGACACCGATACCGAGACCCGGTACGAGATGCTGACCGTCCCGACCGGCGCGCCGACCGACGTCACGCCGACCAGCGGCCGCTTCGCGCGCGGCGACCTCCAACAGGGGCTGACCTATCAGCCGGTGACGCGCGACACCTGGCTGGTCGATGCCAAGGGGCATCACGACTTCGGCGGTGGCGTGGTGCTCGACACGACGCTCGCGCGCTCGCAGGCGACCTATCGCGAGCTGCGCGAGATGATCAAATACGACACCAATCCGCAGGCGGGCAGCGCCACGGCAGGCTATCTGCCGGCATTCGGCTATGCCTATCGCGTCGTCAAAGCGCGGCCGCGGCTGACGCTCAACGATACCGCCGCGGCCAACAACCCCGACAGCTATCGCGCGCTCTACTATCGCAGCATCGATCGCGATCTCGATTCGACGGTGGATTTCGCCAGGGTCGATCTCGGCCTCAACGCCGCGGCGGCCGATCGTGGCTTCGGCGCGAGGGTCGGCGCGGCGGTGACGCGCACCGATCTCGCCTATGATCAGCGCTACGCCGAATATGTCCCGGCCAATGCCGCCGGGCAGACGACGATCGGGTCGATGCGCGGCATCCTCTACGACCGGCGCCCCGGCGCCTATATGACGCCCGACGTCGCCTATCTGCTGATCGACCGGCAGGCGGCGTGGCAGCGGTTCGCGGCGACGCGCAGCGCCTTCGTCGCGACCAACCAGGTGGCCAACAATGCCGCCGACGATTTCCGCGATCTGGAGACGGCCAAGGCCGCCTATGCGCAGGCGCTGTTCCGGACCGATCGCTTCGACGTGCAGGCCGGGGTGCGCTACGACGATACGCATGTCGTCGTCGACACCAACCAGCTGACCAGCGCCGCGGCGGCCGCCTATCGCGCGATCCGGCGTACCACCGGCTATGCCTATTGGCTGCCCTCGGCGCTCGCCACCTATCAGCTCGGCGACGGCATGCGGTTGCGCGCCGGCGTGTCGAAGACGATCGGCCGGCCCGATTACAATCAATATGCGGTGCGCAACACGTTCGGGATCGGCACCGACGGCACGCTGACGATCAGCACCGGCAACCCCGACCTGAAACCGCGCGAGGCGTGGAATTACGACCTGTCCTACGAATGGTATCTCGGCGCGGGCATGATCTCGGTCGCCGCCTTCACCAAGGATATCCGCAACGAGATCTTCACCAGCAGCCAGCAGGGGCCGGCGACGCTGTTCCAAGGCGTCACCTACCAGAATGTCTTCGTCACCACGCCGCGCAACGCCGCGTCGGCGCGGGTGAAGGGGCTGGAGATCGGCTATACGATCGACCGGATCGCCACGGTGCCGGGCCTCGGCTTCAACGCCAACGTCACGCTGCTCGACGGATCGTATCGCCAGCCGGTCAGCGCGGCGGGGATCAAGACGGGCCTGCCCGCGACGCGGCGGACCAGCGGATTGATCCAGCAGCCCGATTATATCGCCAACCTCACCGTCTTCTATGCCACCGGCCCGGTCGAGCTGCGCGGTTCGTACAATCGCATCGGTCGCGCGCTGCAATCGGCGGACGGCGATACGCCGCTGCGCGACCTCTATCAGGAGCCGCGCCAGCAATTCGACGTGCAGGCGCGTTTCGCGGTGCGCGACGGGCTCGACCTCGTCGGGCAGGTGCAGAATCTGACCAAGGAGGCGTTCGTCGTCCGCCAGGGGCGCCGACGCGAGGACGTCAATTACTTCTTCCCGGTCGGGCGGACGATCTGGCTCGGCCTGTCGTGGACGCCGAAGCTATGAGGCCGCTGCCGGGGGTGATGGTGGCGGCCCTGATGCTCGCCGCCACCGCGGCTGCGGCGCAGGAGGCCGGTCGGGTGCCGGCCGAACCGATGGTCCGCGTCGTGCTCAAATTCGTCAAGCGCGGCGCGGGCGGGGGCGTCCGCTTCGATCCGGCGAGCTGTCCGGCGTGCCGGATCGTCACCGACGCCAATTGGAACGCCGACAACGCCCGCGAGACCGTCGTCGCCGTGTCGGTGCCGCGGATGCGGTCGCTGGAGCTCCGCTTCGCCGGCCAGGCCGCGACGATCCGGCGGGTGATCCTCGAGGGCGGCGACCTGCCGTTCCGGCGCGCGGGTGCGCGGCTGGTCGTGGCGCTGCCGCCGGTGCCGGCGGATGCGATCACCGCCGGCGAGGTCGCGACGCATATCGTCGAGCCGGGCATGGTGCTGCGCTTCGAACATGCCGACCCGGCACGGCGCGCGGGCGACTATGCCGGCGGTCGCTTCCCCTCGGTCGAGCGTGCCGCGGCCGACACGCTCGAATTCGCGCAGCGCGAGGTGGTGCGCGAACTCGGGCTGGGCGCGCATGTCGGGCGGGCGGGGCTGGGGACGATCCAGATCATGGGCTTCGACACCAACGCCCCCCACGACCATCGCGACTCCCCGCCGCACGTCCACATGCATCTGCGCTGGCCGGACAATATCGGCACGCAGATCGGCCATTATTATATCGGGCCGGACGGCTTGCTGAGCCACAATGTCGTTGGGGTGAAAGGGCTGGGAGCGCCGCAGCGGCACTTCGGCCGCGGCGAGGCCTTTACGACGATCGGTGCGGACGGGCGTGCCGTCTACACCCACCGCATCACCGCCGAAGGCTGGCTCGATCTCGGCGCGGCGGACGGGCCGCCCTGCCATATCCGCCCGGCCGGCGCCGGCGGCTTCGCGGGTGGTGCGATCGTCGCCTGTCCGGGGCAGCCGCCACGGCGGATCACCGTCGCCGACGACCTCGCGCGCGGCCTGCTGACCGTCGACACCGACGCGATCCGCGAGACCTTCCGCTACGATCCCGACACCGGCCGGCTGCTGTCGCCGACCGACGTCGCCCCGCCCGGCCCGTCGGTGTTCACTGGCGACGGATGACGCCGCGCGCCGTCCGTACCGGATGTCCGGCCGCCACCCGGGGGCTGATGCCTAAGCCTGATCCGGCGGCCCCGCCTCGACGGCGGCGGGATCCATCCAGAACGGCCCGAATCCGTGGCCATCGAGGTCCTCGAACGCGCGGCTGTACATGAAACCCATGTCTTGTGGTTCGTACAGTTCGCGTCCACCCGCCTCGACCGCCGCGCGCGTGACCGCGTCGACGTCTTCGCGACTGTCGAACGACAGCGCGTAATGGCCGGTCGAGTGCGTCGCCGCATCGACGATCGTCTTCTCCGTGAATGTCGCGAAGAAGGGCTTGGCGAGAAGCATGACGTAGATCGCGTCCGACCACACCATCGACGACGACTGCGCATTGCTGAACCGCGCGTTCTTCGCGAAGCCGATCGCCTCGTAGAAAGCGGTCGATGCCGCGACATCGGCGACCGGCAGGTTGACGAAGATCATCTTGGGCATGGTTGAGGTCCTCTCCATCGTAGCGACGGCCGTCGACTCGGCTCGTTCGCGAACTATGCGCTTCCCGACGCCGCCCGTCGTCCCCGCATTCAATAGCCGGGGCCGTGGCTGGCGTCGTCGCGCAGGTGGCGCTCGCCTGGGCGATGGCGAAGCCGGGCGTCACCTCGCCACTGATCGGTGCGCGGACCGTCGAGCAGCTGACCGGCAACTTGACCGCTGCCCCGCTGACGCTCGACCACGAACAGATGGCACGATTGGATGAGGTAAGCGCTCCTCCGCCCGGCTTCAGCGCCGGGCTGGCGTCGCTCGCCATTCGGCGCATGTATTTGGAGGTCGCGATGTTTGCGGCTGGGGCGAGTAGGGGGGACACCGCGATCAGCTCGGTTTCTGGGTCAGCACGTCCGGCATTCTAATCAGAACCGAGCATCTCGTAATCGAACGTCGCCAGCCCGTTCGCCGGCACCGTCGTCGCCCAGACGTAGCGGTCGTTGCGCCGACGGAGCGGCTGCCGGAATCGCAGATGCTGGTCGTCACCGTTGGTCCCGAGCCTGGCCTCGAACTCGATCGGCCATGGGTTGGCGTTGGTGACCGTCAGCAGATGACCGCCCGCGTGACGGCGCGCCGGCCGATCGGCGATCTCCACCGAAACACCGGGGCCGGCATCGAGCCGATACTCGATGTCCTCGCCCACCGCTTTGTCGTCGGTCCTCGTGGAGCCGATCAACAACCGTCGACCGCCCATCTCCTGAAACACTTCGACTTGCCCCGCCGGCAATGGCGCTCCGAGGCCACCGGTGGTGGTGTTGCGGGCGCGCAGGATCAGGCGGGGGGCGCTCGCATCGGCGTCGAAGACGTCGCTGACATACACCGCGCGCATCGCCACGCCTTGCCGGGCGAGGAATGCCACCTGCTTCTGCGCTTTCGCCGCGACGGTGACCCGGTCGGGGAAGCGGTAGAGCTTGAGGTCGCCAAGTTCCTCCTGCATCGCGATTCTGGCGCCAGTAACGACGATTTCCTGAGCCATCGGCGCTGGCGGGGGCGGCGGTGGCGGTGGCGGCGGGGGAGGCGGCAATGGCGAAGAAT
>NZ_SCMZ01000099.1:0-2840 GCF_005503285.1 Sphingomonas sp. 2SG | reverse complement strand
GTCCTCCCCCTCCGTCACCGCTTCGCGGTGCCACCTCCCCCTGGCGGGGGAGGAATGATCTACACCGTCACCTGCTCGCCCAGCTCCAGCACCTTGCCCGGCGGGATCTTCAGGAATTCCGTCGGGTCGGCGGCATTGCGCTGCATGAACATGAAGATGCGGTCCTGCCACAAGGGCATGCCGACATCCGCCTCGGGCTTGAGCGTGTTGCGGCCGATGAAGAAGCTGGTCTTCATCGCGTCGAGGCTGCGCATCTCGGTCTTGCCGCCGACGCCGAGATCGGCGGGCACGTCGGGCGATTCCATGAAGCCGTAATTGAGCACGACGATCTCGAAATTGTCGTCGAGCCGCTCGCTGGTGCGGCGATGCTCGGCGTCGACCACCGGCCGATCGGTGGTGCGGATGCTGACCACCAGATTGCGCTCGTGCAGCACCTTGTTGTGCTTGAGATTGTGGAGCAGCGCGCCGGGCGCCGAGCGCGGGTTGGCGGTGAGGAACACTGCGGTACCCGGTACGCGCTCGGGCGGCCGCTTGGCGAGCGCGGCGGCGAGGTCGGCGAGCGGGATGCTCTGCCGCGCCTCGAACGCGCGGACGATGCCCTTGCCGCGCACCCAGGTGTAGATCAGCAGGCCGATGCTCGCCGCGATCACCAGCGGTACCCAGCCGCCCTCGACGACGCGCAGGATGTTGGCGCCGAAGAAGACGAGGTCGAGGCACAGGAACGGCAGGATCGCCGCCAGCGCCCACGCCCGCTTCC
Source organism: Sphingomonas sp. 2SG (assembly GCF_005503285.1). Lineage (NCBI taxonomy): Bacteria > Pseudomonadati > Pseudomonadota > Alphaproteobacteria > Sphingomonadales > Sphingomonadaceae > Sphingomonas > Sphingomonas sp. 2SG. Next base: position 2,083 of record NZ_SCMZ01000099.1, on the reverse strand, counting down.
AGTGCCAGACGTGCCGCGCGACGAGATAGCCGAGCAAGGTCGTCACCACCATCGTCCCGGTCACCGCGATGCCATAAGCGGCGGCCATCGCCGACGAGGTCTTGAACTGGATGATCAGCACCAGCACGCCGACCAGCAGCAGCCAGTTGATCGCCGGCAGATAGATCTGCCCGGCGAAATCGGCCGAGGTCTGGCGCAGCTTCATCCGCGGCAGCAGACCGAGCTGCACCGCCTGCTGGGTCAGCGAGAAGGCGCCGGTGATCACCGCCTGGCTGGCGATGACGGTGGCGAAGCCGGCGAGCACGATCAGCGGCCCGCGCACCGATTCGGGCGCCATCAGGAAGAACCAGTCCTGGTTCTTGAACGCGGTCCCCGCCGCCTGCGCCGCCTCGAGATGCGACAGCGCGAACGCCCCCTGCCCGAGATAGTTGAGCATCAGCGCGGGGAAGACGAGGATCAGCCAGGCGATGCGGATCGGCTTCTTGCCGAAATGGCCCATATCCGCGGTCAGCGCCTCGGCACCGGTGACGGTGAGGAACACCGCGCCGAGCACGAACAGCCCGACCGTGCCGTGCGTCGCGAGGAAGCGGATGCCGTAATGCGGCAGCAGCACGCGGAAGATCGAGGGTTCGTCGGCGATATGCCAGATGCCGAGGCCGCCGATCGTCAGGAACCAGAGAATGCAGACCGGACCGAAGAGCTTGGCGACGATCGCCGTGCCGCGCCGCTGGATGAAGAACAGCGCGACGAGGATCGCGATCGTCAGCGCGCGGATCGTGCCTTCGTCGAAGAATTTGGCGGCGCTGGGGATCGTCCGCAGCCCCTCCATCGCCGACAGCACCGACAGCGACGGCGTAATGATCGCATCGCCATAGAACAGCGCCGCCCCCGCCGCGCCGAGCACCAGGGCAACCCGGCTGCGCATCCCGAGCGAGCGCCGCGCCAGCGCCGCCAGCGCGAGCACACCGCCCTCGCCGTGATTGTCGGCGCGCATCAGGAACAGCACGTATTTGACCGTGACGATCAGCGTCAGCGTCCATAGCGCGAGGCTGAGCACGCCGAGGATCTCGCTGGGGTCGATCCCGTCGGCGGCGGACTGCTGCAACGCCTCGCGGAATGCGTAGAGCGGGCTGGTGCCGATATCGCCGAACACGACGCCGATCGCGCCGATGGTCAGGCCGATCAATGCGGGGTGGGACGGTTGATGGGAAGCGGGTGCTTCGACGGCGAGCGACATGCGCGCGACTACCCCTGACAAAAGCCTTCCGGCGGAAGGACGGCGCGCTTTACGCCGATTGGCCGGCCGCGCAAGCGGATTTGCGCGTGGCGGCACAAGCGCTTGATCGCCCGTCCCTTTGCGGGCAAGGCGGGGCCATGGTTCCCTTTTCGTTCGGTGGTCACGCGCTTTATGCCCTGCCCGAGGGGGCGTTGCTGTGGCCGGCGCGGCGCGCGCTGCTCGTCGCCGACCTGCATTTCGAGAAGGCGAGCTGGTATGCCGCGCGCGGCCAGATGCTGCCGCCCTATGACTCGCTCGCGACGCTCGCCGACCTCGCGAGGCTGGTGCAGGCGACCGGCGCGGAGGAGTTATGGTGCCTCGGCGACAGTTTCCACGACAGCGACGGCTGCGAGCGGCTGCCGCAGGAAGCGCAGATCCGGCTGCGCGCGCTGACCGAGGGGCTACGCTGGACGTGGATCACCGGCAACCACGATCCCGACATCAAGGACCGCTGCGGCGGCGAGACCGCGGACGAGGCGGAGGTCGACGGCCTGATCCTCCGCCACGAGGCCGATCCCGACGAGACGCGGCCCGAGCTGTCCGGTCATTTCCATCCCAAGCTGCGCATCCATGTGCGGGGCAAGAAGGTAGCGCGACGCTGTTTCGTCGCGACCGCGCGCAAGATCGTGCTGCCGGCCTTCGGCGCGCTGACCGGCGGGCTCGACGTCGACCACCCCGCGCTGACCAAGGCGGTCGGCCGCGGCGCGGAAGCGCTGGTGCCGGTGGAGCAAAGGCTGCTCCGCTTCCCGATCGCCGCCTGAGCTAGATCCTCCCCCGCCAGGGGGAGGTGGCAGCGAAGCTGACGGA
>NZ_SCMZ01000098.1:0-3281 GCF_005503285.1 Sphingomonas sp. 2SG | reverse complement strand
CCCTCCCACCCGACTGCGTCGGGCGGGCCCCTTCCTCTCCCGGAGGGAGAGGGGTGAGGTGGCCACCATTCCCTCTCCCATCGGGAGAGGGAGGGAGCCGCGCAGCGGCGGAAGGGTGAGGGTGAGATGCGTCTCTACAAAAACCAGCCTTCCGGTACGGTCCAGCACGCCCGGCAACTCCGTCGTGCCGCATCGGAACCCGAGCGTCGTCTGCTGTATGGATTACGTGCGGCATTCCCGACGCTGAAGTGGCGCCATCAGACACCCATCGGGCCTTACCGAGCCGACATCCTCTGCTTCTCCGAACGCCTCGTCATCGAGGTCGACGGCGACACCCACGCCGCCACGCCGGAAGCCGACGCCATCCGCACCCGCTTCATCCAACGCCAAGGCTTTTCCGTGATCCGCTTCGCCAACCCTGACGTGATGACGAACCTCGACGGCGTTCTGGCGCGCATTTCCTTCTCCCTCCGGGAGAAGGAGGGAGCGCCGGAGGCGCGGAAGGATGAGGGTGACCACGCACAGAAAAAGGGCGGCACCGCATGACCGGCACCGCCCTCACTCTTCCGCGGCCTGCGGCCGCTCCCTCCCTCTCCCACAAGGGGAGAGGGAAAGACGGATCACTCCGCCTCTTCGAACATGTCCACCGCATTGGCGGCGGTGGCCGACAGCCGCACCGTATCGCCCTCGATCTCGGCGACGAGGCCGGCGGGCAGGTAATGATGCTTGCCGCCCTGCCCGTCCTCGGTGCTCGGCGAATCGTTCTTGGTGAGCTTGATGCGCTCGCCCTCGACGTGGTCGACGGTGCCGACATGGACGCCGTCGGCGCCGATGACGGTCATATGCTCTTTGATGTTGCTGTGATCGTGCATGACAAAGCTCCTGCAAGGGGTTCGGCGGTCCAACGACCCGCCCCGCAATTGGATGCATCGCGCGTCCCTGCCCGAGCCGAGCCCTGATGCCGCTGCAGAGCCTCGTCATGTTCGCGGTCGCCGCGGTGTTCGGCCTCGGCGGCGCGTGGATGCTGTTCGAACTGCGCCGCCCGCAGGGGCCGGCGCGCGTCTACGTCTACCGCATGGCCGGCATCATGGCCGTCTCCCTCGCCATCGTCCTCGCCTTTTCGGCGCATGCGATGTGGCAATGGAGCGGCCAGCCCTAACCTCTTTCGCCCGATATCCTATTTACGAAGATCCCACGGAGTAGTCCCCATGTCCCTCCTCGAAGCCCGCAAGCAGTACAAGCCGTTCGAATACCCCTGGGCGTTCGAATTCTGGAAGCGTCAGCAGCAGCTCCACTGGCTCCCCGAAGAGGTGCCGCTGGGCGAGGATTGCCGCGACTGGGCGCAGAAGCTGACCGATCACGAGCGCAACCTGCTCACCCAGATCTTCCGCTTCTTCACCCAGGCCGACGTCGAGGTGCAGGATTGCTACCACGAGAAATACGGCCGCGTGTTCAAGCCGACCGAGGTCAAGATGATGCTGACCGCGTTCAGCAACATGGAGACGGTGCATATCGCCGCCTACAGCCATCTGCTCGACACGATCGGCATGCCCGAGAGCGAATATGGCGCCTTCCTCGAATATGCCGAGATGAAGGAAAAGCATGACTACATGCAGAACTTCGGCGTCGAGAACGACGAAGACATCGCCCGCACGCTCGCCATGTTCGGCGGCTTCACCGAGGGCGTGCAGCTCTTCGCCAGCTTCGCGATGCTGATGAACTTCCCGCGCTTCAACAAGATGAAGGGCATGGGCCAGATCGTCACCTGGTCGATCCGCGACGAGAGCCTGCATTGCGAGGGCATCATCAAGATGTTCCACACCTTCTGCCACGAGCGCCAGTGCCTGACCAAGGCGGTGAAGGACGATATCGCCGACGTCTGCCAGACGACGATCCGGCTCGAGGACAATTTCATCGACCTCGCGTTCGAGATGGGTCCGGTCAACGGCATGACGCCCAAGGAGATCAAGAAGTATATCCGCTACATCGCCGACTGGCGGATGGGACAGCTCGGCCTCAAGCCGATCTACATGATCGACGAACACCCGCTGCCGTGGCTGGCGCCGATGCTGAACGGCGTCGAGCACGCCAATTTCTTCGAACAGCGCGCCACCGAATATTCGAAGGCCGCGACCAAGGGCCAGTGGAACGACGTCTGGGATTCGTTCGACAAGCGCCAGAAGGCCAAGATCGGCCGCCCGGCGAACGAGGATGCGGGCGAGGCCAGCGGGGACATGTTCTCGCAGGCTGGCGTGGCGGCGGAGTGAAGCCATATTCCGGTAGACTCAGCTATAAGCGGACGAGGACTCGCATACGTCCGCCTTCCGCTATTGAATTGCCGAGTCTACCGGATCAATTTTTTAAGATATCGACTTTTGCCGCCGCGACGTGGTCACTGTCTGGATTTCTGTTTGGGGTTGGATTTATCAACCGTATAGATCCTTCTATATTACAAATTCTCACCATTTCAGACGTTTTTGGCATATCCATTTCTTACGCTATCGTCACCATACCATTACTAGCTATCATGACGCTCTGGCCATGGCAGTTTATGATTCCAATCAATTTCGACAAGGCACATTCTAATACAAAATTAGATCTACTGCCATTTCACATATTGAAAATGGTCGCGCCATATAAGACTTATGTTTTACTATTTTTGTTTGCGATATTACCAAATTTATTATGGCTTTTCTTTGTTCACTATGACTTGATAGATAAAAGTTCGCTTCTTTATACGCTTGGCGATGTAATTCTGATGCCGCTAACATTTGTTTTTACCGCTTTGCTATCCCCTATCCGCATAGGCAACGCTCATTTTGACAAACGTCTGATGGGTTTTCTTTTTATTTTATCACTTCTGATATCTGGATCTTACGTGGCGGGAGATTACGCCTCTTCAGTCAGGATGAACAATCCATCGAGACTTGATTGCGCTATTTTGACTGAGAATAAAGGGCGATGCACGCCTATTTTAGTCTGGGGTTCATCGTATTTTATAACATGGCACGGTAATAGAATGAGATCCGTACCAACCAATAAAGTCGATCATATTTGGCTCCATCCCAATAAAGAGCCAGACAAGACTAGAAGATTTTAGCCCTGCACTTACCATCGCCCAATTATCCGCAAATCCCAGCTGCGTGATGTTGAGCAGTGACACCGATTGTCACACTCTGGGCCAATGACGGGAGCAAGGACCGTTTACGTGGCATCAAATATCTCTTGCCGTGCAATGGTATGTCATCGCTAAGTCAGGCACACGTCACGCACCTTAACCC
>NZ_SCMZ01000097.1:0-4030 GCF_005503285.1 Sphingomonas sp. 2SG | reverse complement strand
CCGGTGGCTCGGGTCCCACGGTCCGTTGGTGGTGTTCCACGGTTTGACCGGGCCGGTGAAATGGACGATCCGCGCCCCGAGCGAACGATCGAGATCGGCGAGCCGGAACCAGGCCAGAGGGTGGGCCGGGGGTCGGCAGCCGGACGGCGGGCAGCGTGGCGTGGCTGATGGCCTCGCGGCTGATGGCGCGCGGCATCGACTTCACCACGCTGATCGTGCTCGCGCGGACACTGTCGCCGCAGGATTTCGGCCTGATCTCGGTCGCGATGACGCTGATCTTCATCGTCGAGGCGGTGTCCGAACTGCCGATCGTCCAGTCCTTGGTCCGGCTCGACCAGATCGGCCGCAGCCATCTCGACACCGCCTTCACCATCGGCGTGATCCGCGGCGCGATCCTCGCCATCGTCATCGCCGGCGCCGCCTTTCCCTTCTCCTGGGCCTATGCCGATCCGCGACTGGTGCCGCTGATCCTGTTCCTCGCGCTGTCGCCGATCGCGCGCGGGCTGCAGAGCCCGGCGATGGTGCAATATGCCCGCCGCATCGACTTCCGCCGCGATCTCGTGATCGAGATCGTCAGCAAGGTGTTCGGCTTCTCGGTCGCGGTCGTGCTCGCGATCACCACCCACAGCTATTGGGCGATCGCCGCGGGCACCGTCGTCACGCCGCTCGCCAGCATGGTGCAATCCTATTGCTTTGCGCCGTTCCGGCCGCGGCTCGGCCTGTCGCAATGGCGCAGCTTCGCCGGCTTCCTCGGCTGGGCGAGCTTGGCGCAGGCGCTCGCCGCGCTGAGCTGGCAGTCGGACAAGCTGATCCTCGGTCGCTTCATCAGCAAAGGCGACCTCGGCCATTTCTCGATGGCGGCGGACCTGTCGTCGGTGCCCGAACAGGTATTGGTGACGCCGGCGATGCGGCCGCTGATGGCCGGCTTCGTGACGCTCAAGGATTCGCGCGAGCGGATGGCGCGCGCCTATCTGCGCATTTCGCAGACGCTGCTGACCATCGCCGCGCCGGGCATGATCGGGCTCAGCCTCGTCGCCGATCAGGTGGTGCCGGTGGTGCTCGGCGGCAACTGGATCTCGTCGATCCCGATGTTGCGCTGGCTCGCGCTCGCGCCGGTGTTCGTCGTCTGGGTCTCGCCGCTCGACCCGATGGCGATGGCGATGGGCCGCACCTCGATCTTCCTGCGCCAGCGCCTCGTCGAGATCGTCATCAAGCTGCCGGTGCTGGTGGCGCTGATCTGGTATTATGGCGTGATGGGCGCGGTGATCGGCCGGGTCCTTACCAATGCGACGATGATGCTGGTGACGATGGGCTATGTCCGCAAGCTCGTCGGCCTCGGCATCGTCGCGCAAGTGCTCGCGCCGTGGCGGATCGCGCTCGCCACCGCCGGCATGGCCGCGGCGATCCTGCTGCTGCCCGATGCGATGCGCCAGTCGCTGTCGCTGGTCGCGGTGATCGGCACCGTCGTGCTCGGCGCATCGGTCTATGGCGCGATCCTGCTCGGCTCCTGGGCGGCGGTCGGCCGTCCCGAGGGGCCGGAGAGCATGGTGGTCGACCGGCTGTCGCAGATCGGGCGGCGGTTCGGGCGGCGTGGCCCCGCATAGGCCACCGGAGGCCTTTGCCATGAGCGCGAACGCAACGATGACGGCCTTAGTGTTCCTCGGGACAGCGCTCGCCGAAATCGCCGGATGCTTCGCCTTCTGGGCCTGGTTGCGCCTCGGCAGATCGATGTGGTGGGTCGTCCCGGGCCTGCTGTCGCTATGCCTGTTCGCCTCTCTGCTCACGCTGCCGGCCGTGGCGCAGGCGGGGCGCGCCTATGCCGCCTATGGCGGCGTCTATATCGCATCGGCGGTCGTCTGGCTGTGGCTTGCCGAAGGTACGAAGCCGGATCGCTGGGACGTCCTGGGGGCGTGCGTATGCCTTGCCGGCGCGGCGATCATCTATTTGGGACCGCGCGTCGCGTCCGGGAGCTGACCGCCGCCTTCTGCGAGGGGGCAAGGCCGGCGGTTCCAAGGGTTTGCCCGTCCGACTCCGTCTCGGTTGCTAAAGACCGGGAAAGACCGACAATGCGCCTCGACGAGGGTCTGCAAGACAGGACGGATGAATGGGACGAGGCGCGGCCGATCGCGGCTTGCGCGGCGGACAGGTGCGTCCCCCCGCTGGACGAAACCGCCGATGACGCCTCTCCCCCGTGTACCGGAGCGGACCACGGCAAACATGGCTTCTCCTGCCAGGCCTCTCCGATTAGACAGCGGCATCTTCCAACGCGGACGACCCGTCACACCATGCCGCCGAACGGCCTTGAAGCAGTCTATCTGGACAATCGTGACAAGCTGCTTCGTTTCCTCCGGGCACGTGGTGCGGGCGAGGCTGCCGAGGACCTCGTCCATGACCTCTGGCTCAAGGTGGCGGGGCGCAGCGACGGACCGATCGCCAATCCCGTCGCCTACCTCTATCGGGCCGCCGATCTGCTGATGATCGACCGCTATCGCTCGCTGCGGCAGGCGGAACGGCGCGACCAGGCGTGGCACGACGGACAGCAGGATCATCCCGCGACCGCCCCGACCCCGGAACGCGAGGTCGGCGCGCGGCAGGAGGCGGCGAAGGTCACGCAGCTCCTGCGCAGCCTCGGCGATCGCAAGACGACGATCTTCCATCGGGCGCGCGTCGAGGGGGTGCCGCAACGGGTGATCGCTGCGGAGCTGGGCATCAGCCTGAGTACGGTGGAGAGCGATTTGCGCGACGTGACCAGGGCCTTGGTCAAGCTGAAGGGTGAGATACGATGAGCGCGTTCGGACCGGGCGCCGCAGGACATGCCGTCGACGGCGTCGCCCTGGACTGGGCGCTGCGGATGGCCGAGCCCGATGCCGATTGGGACGCCTTCACGCACTGGCTCGAAGCGGACGCGGGGCATGCGGAGCTGTACGATCGTGCGGTCGTCGCTCTGGCCGCCGCGACCGAAAGCGTCGTGCGGACCGTCCCGACGCCGCCACCCGCCGCGAATGATCCCGAGCCGGTCATTGCCGAGCCTTCGCAGCGGCCGGCACGCGGCATCTGGCTCGCCGTCGCCGTCGTGCTGGTCGGATTGTTCGGTTTCGGCCTTTGGCGCGAACAGGATCAATCCTATACGATCGCAACCATGGCGGGTGAACGGCGCAGCATCGCGCTTGCCGAAGGCAGCAGCATCGAACTGGCCGGCGGGTCGCGCGTCCGGCTCGATCGGGCCCGGCCGCGTCGCGCCACCGTCGAGGCGGGCGAGGCGCTGTTCCGGGTGCGCCACGACGCTGGCGCGCCGTTCCACGTCGATGTCGGCGGTCTTGCGCTGACCGATCTCGGCACCGTGTTCGACGTGCGGGTGCTGGGCGCGCGCAAGCAGGTCGCGGTCGGCGAAGGCGCGGTGATGGTCGACCCCAAAGGCGCTGCGCTCCGCCTCGACCCCGGTCAGGGGGTCGTCGCCGATGGCGACACGTTGCGGCGGACGCGGACGGACGTCGCCGATGTCGGCGCCTGGCGCGACGGCCGCCTCGCCTATGACGGCGCGACGATGGCGGAGGTCGCCGAAGACCTGTCGCGGCAGCTCGGCTGGCGCATCACCGCCGCCCCGGCGGTCGCCACCCGGATCTTCAACGGCACGCTGGAGACGCACGCGTTTCGCAACGACCCGATGCTGCTCGCGGCGCTTCTGGACGTCAGCGTGCGGCGCAACGGCGACGGTTGGACGCTGGATCTGCCTCGGTGAGGCGCGGGACGAGCGGCATCGCCGCCTGCGCGCTGCTCCTCGTCTCGCCCGCGGTTCGCGCCGAGACCCTGTCGATCAACCTGCCCGGCGGCACCGTCGGGCAACAGGTGACCGCGCTCGGCCGTCAGGCCCGGATCAGCATCGTCGTGCCCGACGCATCGCTCTGGTCGCGCGCGGTCCCCGCATTGCGCGGACGGCTGTCGGCCAAGGCGGCGCTCGCCGCGATCGCCGCGCGCGCGCATGCGCAGGTCGAGCCGATCGGCGCGCAGAGCTGGCGGCTGCGCCCCGCGC
>NZ_SCMZ01000096.1:0-4750 GCF_005503285.1 Sphingomonas sp. 2SG | reverse complement strand
CCCCACCGCCGTCCGCCCCCCCATCGCCGTTCGCCCTGAGCCTGTCGAAGGGCAGATGGGACTCACGGCGCTTCGACAAGCTCAGCACCAACGGGGTTGTTGATCGTGAAGGATCGTGGCCCAGCCCCGCCGCCTCAAAGGGGTTGGTGATCCGGAGGCGGGATGGTGCCCCAAGCTGCCCGGTCGCCCGCCTATTTCAGCGGGTCATGCCCCCAGTTCATCAGCGAGTAGCGCCAGTCGCTCTGCGCCTTGTCCTTGTCCGGGCCGCCCTGGGCGAGATGACGGTGCACGTAACCGACCACCTTCTTCATGTGCGCGTAATCGGCGTCGGTCCGGTCGGCCTTCGTCTTGCGCTTGATCGCGACGATATGGCGGCCGGAGGCATGGCCGACGCTCTCGCCCTTGCCGTCGCCGTCCTCGCCCTTCCAGCCGACGCGCTTGCTGTCGTCGCTGTCGAGGAAGCGCTCCAGCTCGGCCGGCGCCATGTTGACCGCCTCCTCGAACGCCCGTTCGATCGCCGCGTGATCGTCCGCCATGTATCGCTCTCCTTTTGCCCCTCCAACGTCGTGGTGCGGCCAAGGGTTGCGGACGGTCAGCCGAGCATCCCGGCATAGGTCTGTGGCGCCTCCGGCAGCACTACGCGTGCGATGGTACCGACCAGCAGCACCGCGACCAGCAGCAGCGTGACCGCGCGCGGCCAGCGCCGCGGCCCGAGCAACAGCCAGCCGATCGCCGTCGCGGTCAGCGTCCACAGATGGTAGCGCAGGTCCGAGGCGATGCTGATCACCGCGAAACTCGCCTCCATCGTCAGCGCCGAGGTAAACAAGGCGATCGCCAGCGTATCGTCACCGCGTCCGCGCATCGCGCAGCACAGGCCGGCGATCGCCACCACCACCCAGACGACCGGCCAGCCCAGCGGCGTTTCCATCAGCCACGCGCCGAGCGACTGCCAGAGCTTGGCGAGCGCACCGGGCTCGCCGAAGCCGAGCGTATTGGGTTCGCTCGCGCGCAGCGGCGCGCTGCCGAGCCAGTGACGCGGCACCCACAATCGCTCGGTCGAGTTGAGATGCGCCAGCCGGTGTTCCGCATAAGCGATGGGGTGGCGCAGGATCATACCGGCAAGACGGACGTAGAGCGTTCCGGCCGGCTCGGCACGCAACGGCGCGACCAGCGTCTCGCAGCGCCGCGGCTCGCCGAGCGGGTCCCAGAAATAGGGGCGGACGCAGTGTCTGGCACGGATCGCGGCGAGCGTCGCGGCGGGCAGGCCGACGGCGGTGTCGCCCGTCGCCACGCCGATGCCGGTGAGATCGTAGAGCGCCTGCGTCTGCTCGACGCCGCTGCGCTGCGCGCCCAGCAGGCCGTGGTTGATCGGCGAGGACAGGCCGATCGCTGCGGCGATGCCGAGCAGCGCCACGCCGGCCCGCGCGATCCCACGCGGCCAGGGCGACAGCATCACGATCAGCGGCACCACCGCGAAGGGCGCGTTGGCGCGCACCAGCAACGCATAACCGCACAGCAACGCCGCCACCGCGAGGGCCGGGCCGGGCAGCGGCCGGTTGCGCAGCCGCCACCAGCCGAGGATCCCGGTCGCCGCCAGCAGCGCCGCCGACATCTGCAGATCCTTGAGCACGACGCCTTGCCAGCCGAGCAGCGGCGGCCAGCAGCCGACCGCCAGCACCGCCCAGGCCGCGCCGCGCCGCCCGCGCGCGGCGAGCGCCGCGGCGAACGATCCCAGACCCAGCCAGTAAGCGGCGAGTTGCAGCGCGAGCATCGGCGCCGGGCCGTGATCGCCGAACAGCGACCAGAGCCGCGCCATGATCGGCGGATGCCAATCGTCATACCGCCCGCTCGTCGCCTGCGCATATTGGGCGAGGCTGTCATAGGCGACATAGCCCGGCCAGAAGAGCGCGAGCGAGGCGGCGAACAGCAAAGCCGCCGCGACGCCCATCGTGCGGGCGGCGCGGCGGTCGGCGGGTATGATCCTAGAAGTGAAGCGCGCGACCATAAGCGCCGAGCACGCTCTCGTGCATCATCTCGCTGAGCGTCGGATGCGCGAACACCGTCTCCATCAGCTCGTGCTCGGTCGTTTCGAGCTGACGCGCGATGACATAGCCCTGGATCAGCTCGGTCACTTCCGCGCCGATCATGTGCGCGCCGAGCAATTCGCCGGTCTTGGCGTCGAACACCGTCTTGACGAAGCCCTCCGCCTCGCCGAGCGCGATCGCCTTGCCGTTGCCGATGAACGGGAATTTGCCGACCTTCACCTCGTGACCGGCTTCCTTGGCCTTGGCCTCGGTGAAGCCGACGCTGGCGACCTGCGGACGCGAATAGGTGCAGCCGGGGATGTTCCACGTCTCGAACGGATGCGGGTCCTGCCCGGCGATCTTCTCGATGCAGACGATGCCCTCGTGGCTCGCCTTGTGCGCCAGCCACGGTGCGCCGGTGACGTCGCCGATCGCGTAGATGCCCTCGACGTTGGTGCGGCCGAAGCCGTCGACCTTGATATGACCGCGCTCGGTCTCGACGCCCAGCGCTTCCAGCCCGATGTTCTCGGTGTTCGGCACGATGCCGATCGCGACGATCGCATGGCTGAACTCGGTCTCGGCGACCTTGCCGTCGGCACCCTTGATCGCCGCAGTGACGCCGTTGGCGCCACTTTCGAGCTTTTCGAGACCCGATTTGGTGAGAATCTTGATCCCCTGCTTGGTGAGCGCCTTGGTCATGAACTCGCTGACCTCGGCATCCTCGACCGGCAGGATCCGATCGAGCATCTCGACGATCGTCACGTCGGCGCCCATGTCGTTGTAGAAGCTGGCGAACTCGACGCCGATCGCGCCCGAGCCGATGACCAGTAGCTTGGTCGGCATCACCTCGGGCACCATCGCATGGCGATAGGTCCAGATGCGCTTGCCGTCGGCCTTGGCGAACGGCAGGTCGCGCGCGCGCGCGCCGGTGGCGACCATGATGTGCTTCGCTTCGAGGTCGAGCGTCTTGTCGCCCTGCTTGACCTGCAACTTACCCTTGCCGGTCAGCGCGCCGACGCCCTCGAACACCTGGACCTTGTTCTTCTTCATCAGGCCCTTGACGCCGGCGTTGAGCTGGCCGGCGACCTTGCGGCTGCGATCGACGATCTTGCCGAGATCGAAGCCGACATTGTCCGCCTTGAGGCCGTAGGAATCGGCGTGGGTCATGTAATGATAGACTTCCGACGTGCGCAGCAGCGCCTTGGTCGGGATACAGCCCCAGTTGAGGCAGATGCCGCCCAGCCGCTCGCGCTCGACGATGCCGACCTTGAGGCCGAGCTGGCTTGCCCGGATCGCCGCGACATAGCCGCCCGGACCCGAACCGAGGATGAGGAGGTCGAAGGTATCAGCCACGTTGGAAGTCCTTACCGGGGAGGTTCATGGATGTGATCGGGGATATGATCGGGCAGCGGCGCGACGCGGCGCGGCGCCCGGTTCTCGTCGGTGGCGACGAACACGAAGCGTGCCTGCGTCACCTTGGTGGAATCCTCGAGATGGCGGGCGCGGCGCCATGCCTCGACCTCGATCGTCATCGACGTGTTGCCGACCGCGACCAGCCGCGCATAGACCGACACCTCGTCGCCGACGAGCACCGGCGCATGGAATTTCATCGCGTCGCAGGCGATCGTCACCGCGCGGCCACCGGCATGACGCGACGCCACCGAGCCGGCGGCAAGATCCATCTGGCCCATCAGCCAGCCGCCGAAGATGTCGCCATAAGGATTGGCGTCGCCCGGCATCGCCGTGACGCGGATCGTCGGGGAACCCTGGGGCAAGGTCACACACGCCTCCTGTCGATCGCGCGGGCGCGACGCAGCGGACCGATGCTCATCAGCACCGCCGCCGCCATCGCCCCCGCGCCACACCACCAGATCGTCTCATAGCCGAGCGGATAGGCCCAGGCCGCCGCCCACGTCATCGCCGCGGCGGCGACCAGTCCGGCGGCGAGATGGAGCAGCTCGATCGCCGTGCGGGAGGTGGGCGTCCGCGCCACGATCGCCTCAGGCAAGCATGCCGAGCGGACGCTCGACCAGCTCCTTGAACGCCTTCATCAGCTCGGCACCGTCGGCACCGTCGATCGCGCGATGGTCGAAGCTGCCGGTCGCCGACATCACCGTCGCCACCGCCAGCTCGCCGTCGACGATATAGGGCCGCTTCTCGCCCGCACCGATCGCCATGATCATGCCCTGCGGCGGATTGATCACCGCCTCGAACTGCTTGATGCCGAACATGCCCATGTTGCTGATCGACGCGGTACCGCCCTGGAATTCCTCGGGCTTCAGCTTGTTGTCCTTGGCGCGTGCGGCAAGGTCCTTCACCTCGGTCGAGATCGCCGACAGGCTCTTGGTGTCGGCGCCGACGACGATCGGCGTAATCAGGCCCGAGGGCGTCGACACCGCGACCGAGATGTCGGCACGCTTGAAGCTGATGAGCTGGTCGGGCGTGAACATCACGTTGCACTTGGGCACCGCAATCAGCGCGGCGGCGAGCGCCTTGATCAGCAGGTCGTTGACCGACAGTTTGACGCCACGGCTCTCCAGCGAGGCGTTGAGCTCGCCGCGCAGCTTGAGCAGCGCGTCGAGCTGGATATCCACCGTCAGATAGATGTGCGGCACCGTCTGCTTCGACTCGGTGAGGCGCCGCGCGATCGTCTTGCGGATGTTGCTGAGCTTGGTCGCCTCGTGCGGGATATCCGGCACGAGGCGACCAAGCTCAGCAACATCCGC
>NZ_SCMZ01000095.1:0-5305 GCF_005503285.1 Sphingomonas sp. 2SG | reverse complement strand
GTAGGGGGGGCGTCGTAGGGAGGGTGTTCGCGCGACGACGCGAAGGCGCGAAGGGGCGGCTACCCGCTCCATAATCATCATCCCGGCGGATGCCGGGACCCATGGGTACGTGACAGTGGATTGATGTGCCGTCGCCGGCGTCGTGGGTCCATGGGTCCCGGCTTTCGCCGGGATGACGATCAACCCAAATTCCTCCCCCGCCAGGGGGAGGTGGCAGCGCAAAGCGCTGACGGAGGGGGAGGATACGGCACGTTCGCCGTATGTGGAAACGCCCCCTCCACCACCGGCCTGCGGCCGGCGGTCCCCAGAACAGGGTCGATCATGCCCCCTGCATGATCTTGGATTGCCGGGGGCAATCCAACCCTGTGCTCCCGCTGAAGCGAGGGAGGACTTGGGCCATCCTATACATCACGGGAGAGCATCATGCGGTTATTCGGACGCAGGTCCGCGCGCGAGGGCGTGCGGCCGGCTTTGTCGCGTACGGGGACGGGGGTGGCGCTCGGCGAGTGGCCGCGGTCGTATGAGGCGCAGGTGCGCGACGCCTTCGCCGGCAATGCGATCGCGCAGCGCGCGGTGAAGCTGGTGGCGGAGAGCGTCGCGGCGGCGCCGATCGCGGCGAGCGTGCCGGCGCTGGCGACGCTGGTCGCAACGCGGTCGGGTGGGCAGGCGCTGCTGGAGAGTGCGGCGGCGCAGCTGCTGCTGCACGGCAACGCCTACGTCCAGTTGCTGCGCGACGGGGCCGGCGAGACCGGCGGCGTGGCGGCGCTCTATGCGCTGCGACCCGAGCGGGTCACCGTCGAGCTGGACGCGGGCGGCTGGCCGACCGCCTACGTCTATCGGGTCGGCGAGCGGCGGACGCGGCTCGATGCCGAGGGGCCGCGGCCCGACGTGGTGCATATCCGCAGCTTCAATCCGGTCGACGACCATTACGGCATGGGCTGCCTCGGCGCGGCGGCGGGGGCGGTCGCGGTGCACAATGCGGCGGCGCGCTGGAACAAGGCGCTGCTCGACAATGCGGCGCGGCCGTCGGGCGCGCTGGTCTACGATCCCGGCGACGGCGGCGCACTGGCGCCCGACCAGTTCGAGCGGCTGAAGGCGGAGATGGAGGCGGGCTTCGCCGGCGCCGGCAATGCCGGGCGGCCGATGCTGCTGGAGGGCGGCCTGCGCTGGCAGCCGCTGTCGCTGAGCCCCGCCGACATGGATTTCGTCGGGCTGAAGGCGGCGGCGGCGCGCGAGATCGCGCTCGCCTTCGGCGTGCCGCCGATGCTGCTCGGGCTGCCCGGCGACGCGACCTACGCCAATTACCGCGAGGCCAACCGGGCGCTGTGGCGGCTGACCGTGCTGCCGCTGGCGGGGACGATCCTCGCCGGGCTGGCGCAGGGGCTGAGCGGCTGGTTCGAGGACGCGACGCTGACGGTCGATCTCGATCGGGTGGCGGCGCTGAGCGAGGATCGCGAGCGATTGTGGGCGAGCGTCGCGGCGGCCGACTTCCTGTCGGTCGAGGAGAAACGAACTATGGTGGGAGTAGGACGATGAGCGAGGTTCTGGCGCAACTGATGGCGCAGGCTGCGCGCGAAGGCAGCAACATCGCGACGATGCGCGCGATCGCCGAGGAGGCGGGCGAGCTGTCGGCGATGCGCGCGCTCAAGCGGCTCGGGCTGGGCGACGAGGAGGCGCAGGGCGACCTTGCCGCGCTGCGCGAGCTGCTCGGCGCGTGGCGCGACGCCAAGCGCTCGGCGTGGAAGGCGGCGGCGGGGTGGCTGCTGCGGATCGCCGGGGCGCTGCTGCTTACCGGGCTGGCGATGAAGCTGGGGTTCCGCGCATGGCTGGAGTGACCGCGCCGGTGCGCTTCGCGGGCTATGCGGCGCTGTTCGACCGTGCCGATCGCGCGGGCGACGTGATGCGCGCGGGCGCCTTCGCCGATGCCGGCGCGGTGCCGCTGCTGTGGCAGCATCGCGGGCGGCCGGTGGGCCGGATCGTCGCGATCGGCGAGGATGCGCGCGGGTTGCGCGTCGCGGGCGAGGTGGACGATCCGCGCGTCGCGGCGCTGGTCCGCCAAGGCGCGATCGACGGGCTGTCGGTCGGCTACCGGCCACTGCGCGTGGCGCAGGGCGCCCGGCGCGAATTGCTGCGCGTGGCGCTCGCCGAGGTGAGCCTCGTCGCGGTACCGATGCAGCCGGGGGCGCGGATCGACCAGGTCGACTGAGCCGGCGGCCAAGAGTTTTCAACCAAGGAGAATGAGCATGGACGTGGTCGATCGGCCAGCGTTGGACGGCGCGCGCGTGGTGCAGGCGGACGGAGCCTTCGAGGGTTTCGTACGGCAGGGCGCGACGCTGGAGATGAAGGCGTTCACCGGGGTGAGCGGCGATGCGGGCGGCTATGCGGTGCCGCGCGAGATCGATGCGGCGATCGCGCGGGTGCTGACCGGCGCTTCGCCGATCCGCGCCATCGCCAATGTCGTGCAGGTCGGATCGGCGGGCTATCGCAAGCTGATCACCACCGGCGGCACACCGTCGGGCTGGGCGAGCGAGACCGGGCCGCGGCCGGAGACCGCGACGCCGGTGTTCACCGAATTGGTGCCGCCGATGGGCGAGCTGTACGCCAATCCCTCGGCGAGCCAGGCGATGCTCGACGATGCGGCGTTCGACGTCGAGCAATGGCTGGCCGAAGAGATCGCGGCGGAATTCGCGAAGGCGGAGGGCGCGGCGTTCGTCAACGGCAATGGCGTCAACCGGCCCAAGGGGTTCCTGACCCAGGCGGTGTCGACCGCGAAGGACGGCGCGCGACCGCTGGGGACGCTGCAATATCTGCCCTCAGGTGCGGCGAGCGACTTCGGCGGCGCGCCCGACGAGCGGCTGGTCGACCTGATGCAGAGCCTGCGCGCGCCCTACCGGCAGGGGGCGAGCTGGGTGATGAACGCCAATACGCTGGCGCGCATCCGCAAGCTGAAGGGCAGCGACGGCCATCCGCTGTGGCAACCGGGGCTCGCCGAGGGGCAGCCGGCGCGGCTGCTCGGCTATCCCGTCGTCGAGGCGGAGGACATGCCCGACATCGCCGCCAATGCGCTCAGCATCGCCTTCGGCAATTTCGCCGCGGGCTATCTGATCGCCGAGCGCGCCGAGACCGCGATCCTGCGCGATCCCTACACCAACAAGCCGTTCGTCAGCTTCTACGCGACGCGGCGGATCGGCGGCTGCGTCGCCGATAGCGAGGCGATCAAGCTGTTGAAATTCGCCGCGGCCTGAGCGCGCGGGGGAAGGGGGAGCATATGGAGGGGGCGATACCGGCCGCGGCGGCGGCCGCGGCGGACTATCTGCGGCTGGGGGAGGCGGAGGCGGTGCTGGTCCGCGCGGCGGCGACCGCGCTGGCGCTGGCCGAGGCGTTCTGCGGGCAGCGGCTGATCGTGCGCGGCTTCGAGCAGACGCTCGTCGCCGCGCCCGGCTGGCAGCGGCTCGCGGAGCTGCCGGTGCGGGCGATCACCGCACCGGCGGCGGGGGCGGCGATCGACATCGACGGCCACGGCATCGGCTGGGTGCGGAGCGGGACGGCGGTGACGGTCGCCTATTGCGCCGGGCTGGCGGCGAGCTGGGACCTGCTCGCCGCACCGCTGCAACAGGGGGTCGTGCTGCTCGCCGCGCATCTGTTCGAGCATCGCGACGGGCGGGCCGAGCCGCCCGCCGCGGTGGCGGCGCTGTGGCGGCCGTATCGGCGGATGCGGCTGGCGGCGGAGGCGCGGTCATGAGCGCGGGGGCCGTGCTGTACGCGGCGACGCTCGCGCATTTGCGGCGGCGGACGCGGGTGTTCGCCGCGCCGCCGCTGCGGGCGGCGATGCCGCGGGTGACGCTGGACGATCCGGTGCTGGGCGCGGCGGATGCGAGCGGCGTCAGCGGCCGGGTGGGGACGATCGCGGTGACCTATACCGACGTCGGCGAGCAGCCCGAGCGGCTGCGCGCGCTGATCGTCGCGGTGGAAACGGCGATGGAGACGATGCCTGCCGACCTCGGCGCGGAGGGGTGGCGGCTCGCCGGGCTGCGGCTGGCGCGCAGCCGGCTGGTGCGCGGCAAGGCCGAGCATTGGATCGGCACCAGCACGTTCGCGGTGCGGATGTTCCGGATCAACTGAAGGAGACAGGCGATGGCGGTGGAACGGGGCAGTGCGTTCCTGCTCAAGGTCGGCGACGGCGCGGCGGTGCCGGCGTTCGCGACGGTGGCGGGGCTGCGTACGACGCAATTGAGCGTCAACGGCGAAGCGGTGGTGGTGACCAACAAGGATTCGGGCGGCTGGCGGCAATTGCTGTCGGGCGCCGGGGTGCGCAGCGTCAGCGTGTCGGGCGCGGGGGTGTTCACCGGCTCCGCCGCCGAGGCGCGGATCAAGGCGAGCGCGCTCGCGGGGACGATCGACGATTACCGGCTGAGCTTCGAGAGCGGCGACGCGATGACCGGGCGCTTCCTGGTGACCAAGCTGGACTATGCCGGCGATTTCAACGGCGAACGATCCTATACTCTGAGCCTGGAGAGTTCCGGCCCGGTGGTGGCGTCGTGAGCGCCGCGGCGAACCCGGCGCGCGGCGAATGCGCGCTGCGCGTCGACGGCTGCGAGCTGGTGCTGCGGCCGTCGTTCCAGGCGTTGGTCGCGGCGGAGCAGGAGCTGGGCTCGCTGTTCGACCTCGTCGTGCGCGCGACCGACGGCAAGCTGCGCATCGGCGAGCTGGTGGCGTTGTTCTGGCACTGCCTGCGCGAGCTACCCGAGGGGATGACGCGCGAGACGCTGGGCGAGGCGCTGATCGGCGTCGGGCTGGCGAAGCTGACGCCGGTGCTGCGCGACCTGCTCCACCAGATACTGGCGGGGCGGTGAGCGACTTCGCGGCCGGAGCGGTGCGGCTGGCGGGGTCTGCCGGGGCGATGCTGGGGTGGAGCCCCGACACCTTCTGGCGGGCGACGCCGGCCGAACTGGCGGCGGTGGTGGCGGCGGCGGCCGGCGGCGGTGCGGTGGCGACGCCGCCCGACGCCGCGACGCTGGCGGCGATGCGGGAGGCGTTTCCGGATGGATGAGGTGGAGCGGATGGTGGTCGGCGTGCACGCCGACACGGCGGGATTCGCGCGCGAGGTCGAGGCGATGCGCGGGACGCTGGAAGGGGCGCTCGGCGCCGGCGCGGAGCGGGCGGGGCGGTCGATCGAGGGCGCGCTGCTGCGGGCGGTGCGGAGCGGCAAGTTCGGCTTCGAGGAGCTGAAGGGCGTCGCGCTGGCGGCGCTGGCGCAGATCGCCAAGGCGGCGCTGCATGCCGGGGTCGGGGCGGTGCTGGGGGG
>NZ_SCMZ01000094.1:0-5331 GCF_005503285.1 Sphingomonas sp. 2SG | reverse complement strand
GGCCTATGTCGTGGACCGCGAGAGCGGGGGGGCATAAGGTCGCGATCCGTATTGCATAACCCGGCCTCGGATCGTTGGTTCCGTGCAAAAGCGACCGGGTTTGAAATTATTTTCGTTCAGTCGCGGCCCAGCACGGCGATGGCGATTTCATAGGCGCCGGTCATCGGATCGTGGTGCAGCGGCGCCCGCAATTGGCGCGACAGACCCTCGATCACCCGGCCGTAGCGGGTCGACAGCAAGGTCTCCAGCGTCTCGCTCGCGACGAAGGCGCGCGAGACGACGCGGAGCTTCGCCTTGGCGTCGTCGTCGCCGGGCTTCACCGCGACGCGGATCTGCGCGGCACGGTCGCAATTCATCGCCAGCTCGATCGTCTCGGTGACGAGAAAGGCGACCGCCACCGCGACGTCCTGATTGACGAGATAGGGGTCGACGTCGAGCGCGATCGACAGGCTGGTCGCGCCTTCGGGCGCGGTGGCGCGAATGTTCGATGCCAGTTCGCCGATCACCGCACGCAGGTTGAGCCCGCGATTGTCCTCCATCTCGGCGAAATGGTTGCGGTGGACGACGGCGAGCGCGTCGACGCGCCGCTGGATCGAGGCATAGGCCGCGGTCGCATCGGGGCTCGGCGCACCGCGCGCGTGGAAATTGATCAGGCTGGAAATGACCTGGAGGTTGTTCTTGACGCGATGGTGGACCTCGCGCGTCAATTTGGTTTGCCGCACCACCGCCTCGGCAAGGCCGGCCTCGTGCAGCGCGACGGTACGGCTGATTGCACGAAAGGTGTCGCCGAGCTCGCGTATCTCCTGCGCCGGCAACGGTCCGAGCTGGCCCGGATCGATCACTTCACCCGGCGTGTAGGAGGCGACGCTGGCGCGCAGCAGGCGCAGCGGGCGGATCAGCAGCCGGTCGACGATGAACCATGCCAATCCCGCCGCAGCCGCCCACATCAACAGTGGCAGCATCAGCGCGACGAGGAAGGACGAGGTGATCGGCGCGCTGCGCGTGCTCGTCCGCAGCGTCAGGCCGCCGAGGCCGAGGTCGGTCTCGACGGTCTCGACGCGATCGAGCGGGCCGAGGTCGGGAATGCTGGCGAGGTCGAGCGAGGTGTCGTCGTGCACCAGGGCGCTGGCGAGGGGCACGGCGCGGCTGGTCGGCGTGGCGAGCCGGGCAAGAAAGGGACGGGGGAAGAAGACGCGCGCGCTCGGCCCACGGCGCGGGCCGGCAACCGACAGGATCAGGCCCTTGTCGGGAACGATCGCCGCGCCGACCGCAGTGCTGGTGTCGATCGAGACGTTGCTGTCGAGCGGTTCGCCGCACAGCAGCCGGCCGTTGCGATCGACGATCGAGAAGCGCGTGCCCGTCGTCGCCTGTTGCGCGAACACACCCTGCGCCCGCGCACAACTCGGCGCATCACCGGCATCGGCCTGGAGCGCATTCACCGCGACGCGCAACGCGGTCATGTCGCCGATCAGCTCGATGGCGATGCTGCGCGCACTCTCGTTGGCGGCGATACGAAGCCGCGCCCGCGCCTCGGCATCCGCGGTCCGTCCGGTCTGCAGCGTCGCCCCGATCGCGATCAGCGCCAGCAACAGCAACGCTATGCTGAGCGTGATGAACAGCTTGGCGCCCGTCGGCAAACGCGAAAGCGCCGACACCGGGGCCATTGCCGCGCGTCGGGTGGAGGATGCCGCGGCGAAGGGTGTGGCCATGCCCTCTGCTAGGCGAGCTTGTTCAGCAGGTCGAGCATTTCGTCGGGAACGCTTTCATCAATCGTCCGCTGGTACGCGGAGCGAAGTGCCGCGCCCATGTCGCGATCCTTGCTCTGAACCTTGGCAGGAGACTTTTTGGAAGACGTTTTCGTGTCCTTGTCGCTGGGCAGTTCCAACATGTCCCCCTGGGTGGCCCGGTCCTACCGGGCAATCGACGCACAACGAATGATAGCCGCAAATCAGGAGCGGCTGACCCATTCGATCGGCGATGAAACCAAATTAGCCTTCGATGGTTCCATCGTCGCGCGAAATTTCCGCGGGCCCACGGGTCGGTCGGGTTCTTCGACAAACATCGTTGCAAAGCGGCGGGCGCCCGCACAGATCAGGCACCCGTTCGATATTTCAGATCCCGGACATCCGGGCAGTTCTTCAGGGAGTGATCACCACCCATGTCGCTTGGACAGCAACTCGCACCGCATCTTCCCTTCCTGCGGCGCTACGGCCGGGCCCTGACCGGCAGCCAGCAGCAGGGCGACAAATACGTCCGCGCCACGCTGGAGGCGATCGTCGCGGCGCCGGATCAATTCCCGCGCGACGTCGATCCGCGCCTTGGTCTGTACCGTATGTTCCAGGGCATCTGGGCCTCGGCCAATGCCGATGGCGAGGAGCAGACCTCGCAGAGCGACGCCGAGGGGACCGAGGCGGTCGCCCGTGCCCGTCTCGCCCGCATGACGCCGCTGTCGCGACAGGCGCTGTTGCTGACTGCGATGGAAGGCTTCACCCCCGAGGACGCCGCCTATCTGATCGAGGTCGACACCAGCGAGGTCGAGACCCTGGTCGCCGAGGCGCTGGCCGAGATCGAGAAGCAGACCCGCGCGCGCGTGCTGATCATCGAGGACGAGCCGATCATCGCGATGGACATCGAGACGATCGTCCGCGACCTCGGTCATGAGGTGACCGGCGTCGCCGTGACCCGCGACGAGGCGGTCGCGCTGGCGATGGAGGATCGCCCCGGTCTGGTGCTCGCCGATATCCAGCTCGCCGACGACAGCTCGGGCATCGATGCGGTGAAGGACATCCTCGCGGAGTTCGAAGTGCCGGTGATCTTCATCACCGCCTTCCCGGAGCGTCTGCTCACCGGCGAGCGTCCCGAGCCGACCTTCCTGATCACCAAGCCGTTCCAGCGTTCGACGGTGAAGGCCGCGATCAGCCAGGCGCTGTTCTTCGATCAGGCGACCATCCCCAACGCTCTCGCGTGACGGCACGCCGACGCGTCGTTTCGATCCGGAACGGCGCGTCGGCATCGCCAGATCATCGCCGGACTGCGGCAAAGTCGAATAAAGTTACGGACCCAAAACGGATGTCGTGTGTTTGACGTCCATGGCTGATCCGAACGAACCCGTCCATGTCACCACCACCGAGGCGCGGGCGGGCGCGACCCCGGGCGTCACCCGATACGTTCTGGGTGTCTCGCTCGTGCTGGTCATCGCGATCTTCGCCTTTCTGATCCTGCGATAATTCGACCGAGCCCGTCTCACTGGCATTTGCCGGCGCGGACCCTTATCTTGCTGCCCGAGGCGGCAATGATGTCCCCGGCTTTGAACGGAATTGCATGACCCAGCCTGCTACGCGTGACGACGATTACGAAGACGACGACGCTCCCGTAGCGCCGGTCGAGCACGTTGCTCTGTCCGACCCCGAATTCAAGAAACAGCTGGCGCAGGTCATCCCGCACCTGCGCGCCTTCGGTCGCTCGCTGTCCGGCAGCCGCGACCTCGCCGACGACCTCGTCCAGGAAACGTTGCTCAAGGCATGGGCAGCGCGCCAGCGTTTCCAGGCCGGCACCAACATGCGTGCCTGGACCTTCATCATCCTGCGCAACCTCTATCTGTCGCAGATGCGCCGCGCGCGGTTCAAGGGCGAGTGGGACGATCTGGTCGCGGATCGTATCCTCGCCGCACCCGCGAGCCAGGACCGCCACGTCGAACTGGGCGACATGCAGCGCGCGCTGCTGCATCTGCCGCAGCCGCAGCGCGAGGCGCTGATCCTCGTCGGCGCTGGCGGCTTCGCCTATGAAGAGGCGGCGGAAATCTGCCAGGTGGCGGTCGGTACGATCAAGAGCCGCGTCGCGCGCGGCCGCGTCGCGCTGGAGACCATCCTGACCGAAGGATCGCTGCCGTCGCGTCGTGAGCACGAGACGGACGTCAACAAGACCGCGCTCGACACGATCATGGGCGAGGTCGACGAACTCAGCCGCGGTCATTGATCGACGTAGGGCGGTCGCCGCGGTGTTGACCCGGCACCACGCCGACAGGTAAAGAGGGAACGGGCGGTCCGTGCAGGGCCGCCCTTTCTCGTTTCGAGATGAGGAGATGCCCCGTGACCATTACCGCCCTGATGCCCGTCTATCCGCGGTGCGGGGTGCGTCCGGTCCGAGGCGAGGGCTGTTATCTCATCAGCGAGGACGGCAGCCGCTATCTCGACATGGCGGCGGGCATCGCGGTCAACGCGCTCGGCCACGGCCATCCGCATCTCGTCAAGACGATCGCCGAACAGGCGGCGACGCTGATGCACGTCAGCAACCTCTACGGTTCGCCGCAGGGCGAGGCGCTGGCCGAGCGGATCGTCGCCAACAGCTTCGCCGACACGGTGTTCTTCACCAACTCGGGCACCGAGGCGGTGGAATGCGCGATCAAGACCGCGCGCCGCTTCCATTATGCCGCCGGCAATCCCGAGCGCAGCAAGATCATCACCTTCAACAACGCCTTCCACGGGCGGACGATGGGCGCGATCTCGGCGACGAACCAGCCCAAGATGCGCGACGGCTTCGAGCCCTTGCTGCCCGGTTTCGCTTATGCGCCGTTCAACGATCTCGACGCCGCACTGGCGTTGATCGACGACACCACCGCGGGCTTCATGGTCGAGACGATCCAGGGCGAGGGCGGCGTGTCGGTCGGCACGCCCGAATTCATCACCGGCCTGCGCAAGGCGTGCGACGAGCATGGCCTGCTGCTGATCCTCGACGAGGTCCAGTGCGGCTATGGCCGGACCGGCAAGATGTGGGCGTATGAGCATTACGGCATCGAGCCCGATATCATGGCGGTCGCCAAGGGGATCGGCGCGGGCTTCCCGCTCGGTGCCTGCCTCGCCACCGAGCGCGCGGCGAGCGGCATGGTGATCGGCACGCACGGTTCGACCTATGGCGGCAATCCGCTGGCGATGGCGGCGGGGCAGGCGGTGCTCGACGTGATGTTGGAGGAGGGTTTCCTCGCCAATGTCGAGGCGATGGGCGAGCGGCTGCGCAGCGCGCTTGAACAGCTCATCCCCAACCACGATCACGTCTTCGAGAGCGTGCGCGGCAAGGGGCTGATGCTCGGCCTCAAGCTGAAGGCCGGAGTCGAGCCGCGCGAGTTCGTCGCGCACGCCCGCGACAACCATGGCCTCCTGCTGGTCGCAGCCGGCGAGAACGTCGTCCGCATCCTGCCGCCGCTGGTGATCGAGGACGCCCATGTCGCCGAATGTATCGACAAGCTGAGCGCCGCTGCGCGGGTCTTCGTACCGGCCAGCGACGATTGATCTAGTCCTCCCCCGCCAGGGGGAGGGGACCGGCGCAGCCGGTGGA
>NZ_SCMZ01000093.1:2500-5535 GCF_005503285.1 Sphingomonas sp. 2SG | reverse complement strand
AAAATCGATGCACCTTTGTGAGGATGTGTATTTAATCTGGCGTTCGACTTGTATCATCCACGCCGTCGCTGACGTTTCGCTGGTGACCCAGGATTGTCATTGATGGTGTGAGACTCTCAAGCGCGAATAGGACAATTAGTATCGGTTAGCTCCATGCGTTACCGCACTTCCACATCCGATCTATCAAGGTCGTGGTCTCCGACCGTCCTATGAAATCTTATCTTGAGGGAGGCTTCCCGCTTAGATGCTTTCAGCGGTTATCCCGTCCGTACATAGCTACCCTGCTGCGCCGTTGGCACGACGACAGGTACACCAGAGGTACGTTCAACCCGGTCCTCTCGTACTAGGGTCAACTCCTCTCAAATTTCGACGCCCACGGCAGATAGGGACCAAACTGTCTCGCGACGTTCTGAACCCAACTCACGTACCACTTTAATTGGCGAACAGCCAAACCCTTGGGACCTGCTCCAGCCCCAGGATGTGATGAGTCGACATCGAGGTGCCAAACAACCCCGTCGATATGAGCTCTTGGGGGTTATCAGCCTGTTATCCCCGGCGTACCTTTTATCCGTTGAGCGATGGCCCTTCCACGAGGGACCACCGGATCACTATGACCGACTTTCGTCTCTGCTCGACTTGTCAGTCTCGCAGTCAGGCGGGCTTATGCCATTGCACTCTAACAGCCGGTTTCCAACCGGCCTGAGCCCACCATCGCGCGCCTCCGTTACTCTTTAGGAGGCGACCGCCCCAGTCAAACTACCCGCCACAGAGGGTCCCTGTTCCGGCTTACGGAACGAGGTTAGACATCAGAAAACAACAGGGTGGTATTTCACCTATGGCTCCACGTCAGCTGGCGCCAACGCTTCAAAGCCTCCCACCTATGCTACACAGTTCTTTCCTAATGCCACTCTGAAGCTGCAGTAAAGGTGCACGGGGTCTTTCCGTCTAACCGCGGGTACTCCGCATCTTCACGGAGAATTCAATTTCGCTGAGCATGTCCTGGAGACAGTGGGGAAGTCGTTACGCCATTCGTGCAGGTCGGAACTTACCCGACAAGGAATTTCGCTACCTTAGGACCGTTATAGTTACGGCCGCCGTTTACCTGGGCTTCATTTCAGAGCTTGCACCCCTCCACTTAACCTTCAGGCACCGGGCAGGCGTCAGGCCCTATACGTCGTCTTGAAGCCGACTTAGCAGAGCCCTGTGTTTTTGCTAAACAGTCGCTACCCCCTGGCCTGTGCCCCCAACAAGAGCTTGCGCCTATGTTGGGCCTCCTTCTTCCGAAGGTACGGAGGCAATTTGCCGAGTTCCTTCAGGACACTTCTCTCAAGCGCCTTGGTATACTCTACCTGACCACCTGTGTCGGTTTCGGGTACGGTCTATACGGTGGGGCTATTTCCTGGGACAGTTTCGAAGCCCGGCCAATCCGTTAAGGCCGAACAACACACACCATCCGTCACACACCACCAGGCCCACGAATATTAACGTGGTTCCCATCGACTACCCCCTTCGGGCTCGTCTTAGGGGCCGGCTCACCCTGCGCGGATTAGCCTTGCGCAGGAACCCTTGGTCTTTCGGCGAGAGGGCATCTCACCCTCTTTATCGCTACTCATGTCTGCATTCGCACTTCCGATACCTCCACGACCCATTACCAGATCGCTTCACAGGCTTACGGAACGCTCCGCTACCGCGTGGATAAATCCACACCCTAAGCTTCGGTGTATCACTTGAGCCCCGTTACATCTTCGCCGCAGAAACCCTTGTTTAGACCAGTGAGCTGTTACGCTTTCTTTAAAGGATGGCTGCTTCTAAGCCAACCTCCTGGTTGTTTTGGGATTTCCACATGCTTTCCCACTTAGTGATAACTTGGGGACCTTAGCTGTAGGTCAGGGCTGTTTCCCTTTTGACGACGGACCTTAGCACCCGCCGTCTGTCTCCCGGATATCACTCCTAGGTATTCGGAGTTTGGTTAGAGTTGGTAGATCTCGCGACCCCCGCATCCATCCAGTGCTCTACCCCCTAGGGTGTCCATCCGAGGCACTACCTCAATAGTTTTCGCGGAGAACCAGCTATTTCCCGGCTTGATTGGCCTTTCACCCCTAAACACAACTCATCCGGTAACTTTTCAACGTTAATCGGTTCGGACCTCCAGTGCATGTTACTGCACCTTCATCCTGGTCATGCCTAGATCGCCGGGTTTCGGGTCTAATACTTCAAACTCAGTCGCCCTATTCAGACTCGCTTTCGCTGCGCCTACACCTAACGGCTTAAGCTTGCTTGAAACATTAAGTCACAGACCCATTATGCAAGAGGTACGCTGTCAGGCCTCAAGGACCCTCCAACTGCTTGTAGGCAATCCGTTTCAGGTACTGTTTCACTCCCCTCATCGGGGTGCTTTTCACCTTTCCCTCACGGTACTAGTTCGCTATCGGTCATGTACGAGTATTTAGGCTTAGAGGGTGGTCCCCCTATGTTCAGACAGAATTACACGTGTTCCGCCCTACTCGAGTCCGTTTACATCACTTTCGCATACGGGGCTGTCACCCGCTATGGCGCTACTTTCCAGAAGCTTCTGCTAGTTGAATAAACGGCACTGGCCTGGTCCGCGTTCGCTCGCCACTACTAACGGAATCTCGGTTGATGTCTTTTCCTCCAGCTACTGAGATGTTTCAGTTCACCGGGTTCGCTTCACGAAGCCTATTTTATTCAGCTAAGTGATACCTGTTTCCAACTAACCCCGCTCGCCGCCTTGCGGCGACGGTCGAGATTAATCGGATAGGTGGGTTTCCCCATTCGGAAATCGTCGGGTCAAAGCTTGCTCACAGCTCACCGACGCTTATCGCAGCGTGCCACGTCCTTCATCGCCTGTACATGCCAAGGCATCCACGAATTGCCCTTACCTCACGCTTGAGAGTCCACACCACCAACGACAACACTGGATCGACGCCCATCGGGCGGCGACACGAAACTCGGCAGAGCAGTGCAGCGTGGTTCTACCAGGCGCCCTTTACGGACACCCTCTTGGTGCGGATGAT
>NZ_SCMZ01000092.1:0-5703 GCF_005503285.1 Sphingomonas sp. 2SG | reverse complement strand
CTATTCGGCGGTCCGGTTCGGGGTGGATACCGGCCCCTACCCCCGCCTCGTCGCCACGGCCTCGCGGACCGCCGAATAGAGCGCCGGCACGGTGACGCAATCGGCGAGCGTCGGCGCGTCGCCATAAGCGAAATCGCCGCCGTGGCGCGCGATCAGCGCCTCGATCGCCGCGAAGCCATCGGTCATCCAATGCGCCATCCACGCGTTGACCTGCGGTTCCGACGCGCCGAAGTCCTGTCGCAGCGCCTTCAGCGTGCGCAGATTGTGGAGCGGGTGGACGTCGGTGGCGAGCGTCGCCACCATCGCGCGGACGATCGCCCGGCCGTCGGCATCGCCGGGCAGCAGCGGCGGCGACGGGAAGCGCTCGTCGAGCCATTCGAGGATCGCGACGCTCTGCGTCAGGACGAGGCCGTCGACCTCCAGCGCCGGCACCAGCCGCTGCGGGTTGAGCGCGGCATAGGCCGGGTCGGCCTGTCCGCCGGTACGCAGGTCGTGGTTGACCTGCTCATAGGCCAACCCCTTCAGCGCCAGCGCGATCCGCACCCGATAGGCGGCGCCCGAGCGCCAATAGCCGTGAAGGATCACGCCGCCGGGCTTTGCGGCAGCACCGCCTTGGGGAAGTCCGCCCATACCGCGTCGTAATCGAGCTGGGCATGGTCGAGCGCGTGGCTGGTCGGCCGGTAGGGCCAGCAGCTCTCCAGCATGAACGCCATCGTGCCGTCGATCTTGTGCGGCTTGAGCTCGGCGGCGGAGGCGCCCTGCCAGCTCGCCAGATCGGGGCCGTGGCCGGCCATCAGATTGTGGAGGCTGATCCCGCCCGGCGCGAAGCCGTGTGCCTTGGCGTCATAGGCGCCGGTGATCAGCCCCATCGCCTCGGACATGACGTTGCGATGGAACCAGGGTGGCCGGAACGTGTCTTCGGCGACCATCCAGCGCGGCGGGAAGATGACGAAATCGGCGTTGGCGCGGCCCGGCACGTCGCTCGGGCTGGTCAGCAGCGTGAAGATCGAGGGGTCGGGATGGTCGAAGCTCACCGTGTTGATCGTGTTGAACCGGGCGAGGTCGTAGCGCCACGGCGCGAGATTGCCGTGCCACGCCACCACGTCGAGCGGGCTGTGGTCGAGCGTCGTCGTCCACAGCGAACCCATGAACTTCTGGATCACCTCGGTCGGTTCGTCGCGATCCTCGAACCAGGCGACCGGCGTCTCGAAATCGCGCGGGTTGGCGAGGCCGTTGGCGCCGATCGGGCCGAGGTCGGGCAGCCGGAACAGGCTGCCGTGATTCTCGCAGACATAACCCTTGGCGCTGCCGTCGGGCAGCAGCGCGCGGAAGCGCACGCCGCGCGGGATCAGCGCGATCTGGCCGGGCGCGACCATCATCCGGCCAAGCTCGGTCAACAGTTCGAGCCGCCCCTCCTGCGGCACGAACAGCAACTCGCCGTCGGCATCGGTGAAGACGCGCGCGGTCATGTCGGCATTGGCGGCATAGACGTGGAGCGCCACGCCTTCGAGATCGGCGGGATCGCGGTTGGCGAGCATTGTCGTCATGCCGTCGATCAGGTCGGTGCCCGCCGGTGCATCGGGGCACGGGTCCCAGCGCAGCCGGTTGGGGGCGAGCGGCGCATCGGTGGTGCCGGGGGCGAACCGCTGCGCGCCCTCATAGCGCACGTACGGCGGATGCTCGGCGGTCGGCCGCATCCGGTAGAGCCACGAACGGCGGTTCTCGTGCCGCGGCGCGGTGAAGGCGGTGCCGCTGAGCTGCTCGGCATACAGGCCGAAGGCGGGCCGCTGCGGCGCGTTGCGGCCGATCGGCAGCGCGCCGGCGACCGCCTCGGTGGAAACGTGATTGCCGAAGCCGGGGATATAATCGGCCTCGCTCCCGGGGTGGTGGACTGTCATTGTTTTAGCGTCCTCTCCTGCTCCACCACCCCGTCCGCAAACTCATGCGTCGACGGTGATCACCCCGCGACGGATCTGGTCCAGCTCGATCGACTCGTACAGCGCCTGGAAATTGCCGTTGCCGAAGCCCTCATTGCCCTTGCGCTGGATGATCTCGAAGAAGATCGGCCCGACCATCGTCTCGGTGAAGATCTGCAACAGCAATCCCTCCTCGCCGACGTTGCCGTCGATCAGAATGCGGTTGGCGCGCAGCCGTTCCAGATCCTCGCCATGATTCGGCACGCGCTTGTCGACCAGCTCGTAATAGGTCTCGATCGTGTCCTGCAGCTTGACGCCGCGGGCGCGCAGCTTCTCGACCGTCGCGTAGATATCGTCGGTGGTCAGCGCGAGATGCTGGATGCCCTCGCCATTGTAATCGCGGATGAATTCCTCGATCTGGCTCTTGTCGTCCTGGCTCTCATTGAGCGGGATGCGGATCGCGCGATCGGGCGCGATCATCGCCTGGCTGAACAGACCCGTCGCCTTGCCCTTGATGTCGAAATACTTCTGCTCCTCGAAGCCGAAGATCTGGCCGTAAAATGCCGACCATGTCCGCATCTGGCCGCGGCGGACGTTGTGGGTGAGGTGGTCGAGCACGTCGAGGCCGACGGAATTGGCCGCCTCCGCCTCGGCGGCGCCGGGCACCTGATCCCAATCGTCGTACACGCTGCCCGTCGCACCATGGCGATCGACGAGATAGAGCAGCGAGCCGCCGATCCCCTCCAGCGCGGGCAATCCCTCCAGCGCCGCGCCGGCCGGCGCCGGCTTGGCACCGCGCGCGATCGCCGCGTCGTACGCGGCCTGCGCATCCGCGACACGGAACGCCATCGCGCTCGCCGACGGTCCATGCGCGGCACGGAAGTCGGCGGCGTGGCCGGTCGGTTCGCGGTTGAGCAGCAGGTTGATCCTGCCCTGCTTGTAGCGGGTCAGCGCCTTGGTCGGGTGGGTGGCGGCGGCGACGAAGCCCAGCGCCTCGAACTGCGCGGCGAGCGCATCCGGATCGGGCGAAGTGAATTCGCAGAATTCGAAGCCGTCGAGCCCCATCGGGTTGACGTCGATCTGGTCGGCCGAAAGGTCGGACATGGCAGCAGCTCCGAGATGGTATCGTCTGTTACCAAATCTTTGCGGCATTGCCAAACTGGTGTCAACTGATACGAAACCGCATGGCCTCGTCCGTCCGCCGCCTCGTCCTCGACGACTTCATTCCCTATCGACTGTCGGTGACCTCCAATCTGGTCAGCGACTCGATCGCACGGGCCTATGAATCGCTGTTCGGGCTGACGATTCCCGAATGGCGGCTGGTCGCGGTCATCGCCGAGACCGGCGGCATCACCCAGCAGGCGATCGGCGCCAAGACGCTGATGGACAAGGTGACGGTGAGCCGCGCCGCGATCGCATTGGTCGGCCGCGGCCTGCTCGCGCGGCGCGACAATCCGGAGGATCGGCGCTCGCACCTGCTCGAACTTACCGATGCCGGCCGCGACCTCTATGCCGTGGTGGCGCCTAAGGCACTCGACCTCGAAAGCCGCATCTTTGCCGCCTTCGACCCGCAAGAGGTCGCGCAATTCGTCGCGATGCTGCGGCGGATCGAGAGCGTGACGCTGGATATCGGCAGATAAGCCGCCGTCGATCCTCCAGCCGGCACAATTATGCGACAATTGCCGATTAGCAGCACCCGGAGTGTTCAAAGGGTATTCGGTATGCGTGTCGCGGTGGTGATGATGATGGCGGTGAGCTGGCCGGCACTGGCGACCGCGCAGCAGGCGCCTGCGCCGACCGCCGCCGCGACGCAGCCCCCGGCCGCGCCGACCGCGGCGGAGGCCCCCGCGACGGCGACGCCGGCGGCGCAATCCACCACGCCGACCGCAACGGAGGCCACGCCCGCCGCGCAGACGACGCCGGCGGCGGAGACCGAAGAAGAGGATAGCGACATCGTCGTCACCGGCCGCCGGCCGCCCGGCTCGGTGGTCGGCGACATTCCCGCCGAACAGGTGCTCAGCCCGGCCGACGTGCGCAGCTATGGCGTCAGCAGCGTCTCCGACCTGCTCACCGAGCTCGCGCCGCAGACGCGCAGCGGCGCGGGCGGCGCGCCGGTGGTGCTGCTCGACGGCAAGCGCATCTCGGGCTTCCAGGAAATCCGCGACATCCCGACCGAGGCGATCCTGCGCGTCGACATCCTGCCCGAGGAGGTGGCGCTCAAATACGGCTATACCGCCGACCAGAAGGTGGTGAATTTCGTGCTGCGCCGCCGCTTCCGGTCGACCACGGTCGAACTGGCCGACAAGGCCCCGACCGAGGGGGGCACGAACAGTCCGCAGGGCGACCTCGACCTGCTGACGATCCGCAACGGCTCGCGGCTCAACATCCACAGCAAATACACGCAGAGTTCGGCGCTGACCGAAGCGGAACGCGATATCAGCGTCGCGACGACCGAAGGCGCGACGCCCGGCTACGACCAGCGGCCGTACCGCACGCTCCAGCCGTTCAGCCGCAGCTTCGGCACCAACGCCACCTATGCGCGGCCGATCGGCGACGTCAGCGCCACCTTGAACGGCGAGCTGACCGCGACGCAGACCGTCGGCCAATTCGGGCGGCAGCTCGACGCGTCGGGCCAGCCGATCAGCGACGCGCTGACCCAGCGCAGCAACGGTATCACCGCGCATCTCGGCACCAGCCTCAACGGCCGGTTGAGCCCGCGCTGGCTCTGGACGGTGACCGGCGCCTACGATCGTGCGGAGAACCGCACCGACACGCAGACCGGCGTCACCACGCCCGACAATCGCGCGCGTTCGACGTCGAACACCGGCGACCTCGAAGCGCTCGCCAACGGTCCGCTGTTCACGTTGCCCGCGGGCGACGTCTCCACCGCGATCCGGATCGGCGCGCAGACCAGCGATTTCACCAGCGCCTCCTTCGGCGAGCGGATCAGCAGCGGCAGCGTGTCGCGCGACGCGGTCAACGGTCGCGTCAACATCGACGTGCCGATCGCCAGCCGCTCGCGCGCCGTGCTCGGCTGGCTCGGCAACCTGTCGGTCAACGGCAATGCCGCGATCAACCAGCTTTCCGATTTCGGCACGTTGACTGCTTATGGTTATGGCGTGAACTGGGGGCCGATCGACAGCCTGCGGGTGATCGGATCGATCAACCAGCAGGATGTCGCGCCGACCGCGACGCAGCTCGGCAACCCGACGGTGGAGACGCCCAACGCGCGCGTCTTCGATTATGTCAGCGGCCAGACGGTGACGGTGACGACGATCAGCGGCGGCAATCCCGACCTGCGGTCGAGCAGCCGCCGCGTCACCCGGCTCGGCGTGACGCTCAAGCCATGGAGCGACAAGGACCTGACGCTGATCGGCACGTACACCAAGCAGGACAC
This sequence comes from Sphingomonas sp. 2SG, assembly GCF_005503285.1. Taxonomy (NCBI): domain Bacteria; kingdom Pseudomonadati; phylum Pseudomonadota; class Alphaproteobacteria; order Sphingomonadales; family Sphingomonadaceae; genus Sphingomonas; species Sphingomonas sp. 2SG. Next base: position 390 of record NZ_SCMZ01000092.1, on the reverse strand, counting down.
GCGCAACCCGATCCAGTCCTTCCCGTCGCCGACCGCGGCGATCGAGGCGGCATTTCCCGATCGCTTCACCCGCGACGCGGCGGGCGATCTCACCCGGCTCGACGCCCGCCCGATCAATTTCGCGCGGGCGGTGAGCGAGCAGTTCCGCTGGGGGATCAACTTCTCCAGGCCGATCAAGTCGAAGGTGCAGAAGGAGCTCGAGGCGTTCCGTGCGGGTACCGGGCCCAACCCCTTTGCCGGCATGCGCTTTCCCGGCGGGGGCGGGCGGTTCGGCGGCGCGCGGGCCAGCGCCGACGGCGGTCCGCCGCCACCGGGTGCGGAGGGTGCGCCGCCGCCACCACCGCCGGGTGCCGATGGCACCCCCCCGCCGCCGCCGGCCGGTGCCGATGG
>NZ_SCMZ01000091.1:0-6030 GCF_005503285.1 Sphingomonas sp. 2SG | reverse complement strand
AGGCCGTACGCCGGCAGCATCGCAAGAGAGATCAAGTGGATAGCCACGCCGTCACCGATGTAGGCCAGGCGGGGGCCGGGCCTACATCGGGGACGGCGTGGCTATCCCCTTGATCTCTCTTGCGATGCTGCCGGCGTACGGCCTCGGGGCGGGCGCAGGCGGGTCTTGATGCGCGACCTGTTCGACCGACCGCTGCTGCCCGGGCTGCGCAGCGAGGAGGGGTTCGTCACCGCCGACGACGAGCGCGCGCTGATCGCGGCGATCGATGCGCTCGCGCTGACGCCGTTCCAGTTCCAGGGCTGGACCGGCAAGCGACTGACCCACAGTTTCGGGCTGCATTACGATTTCGAGCGCGGATCGCTCGCACCGGCAGCGCCGATGCCGGCATGGCTGGCGGCGATCCGTGCAAGGGCCGAGGCGTTCGCCGGGGTCGCCTCGGGAAGCTTCGTGCAGGCGCTGCTGATCCGCTACGATCCCGGCGCGGGGATCGGCTGGCATCGCGACCGCCCGCATTTCGATCACGTCGTCGGCATTTCGCTTGGGGCGGCGGCGGCGATGCGCTTCCGCCGCCGGACGGGCGAGCGGTTCGCGCGGGTCGCCGCACCGCTGCCGCCGCGCGGCATCTACCACCTCCACGGCGAGGCGCGCCACGATTGGGAGCATAGCATCGCCGCGATGACCGAGACGCGCTGGTCGATCACGCTGCGCAGCCTGTCCGAGCGCGGGCGCCGGATGCTCGCCGCCGGGAATGGCGCGTGACGACCCCCGATTTCGTCGTGGTCGACGTCGAGACCGCCTGTTCGCGGGTGAGCAGCATCTGCCAGATCGGCATCGTCGGCTTCCGCGACGGCCGCGAGGTCTTCGCCTATGAGACCTTGCTCGATCCGTGCGACGATTTTCATGCGATGAACACGCGCATCCACGGCATCGCCGCGCATCACGTGATCGGCCAGCCGACCTTCGCGCACGTCCACGCCGACATCGACCGCCATCTGACCGGCCGCGTCACCGTCGCCCATTCCTATTTCGACAAGGGCGCGCTCGCCGCGGCCTGCCGCGTCCATGACCGGGCGATGATCGAGACGGTCTGGCTGGACAGCGTGCGGGTCGCCAAACGCGCTTGGCCCGATCTGCCCAACCACAAGCTCGGCGGCCTCGCGCGCTATCTCGGCATCGCCCACCGCCACCATGACGCGCTGAGCGACGCGCGCGCCGCCGGCTGGGTGATCGTCAAGGCGATCGACCATACCGGCCTGTCGCTCGCCGACTGGCTGGCCCCGCCGCGCAAACCGCAGCCGCCGCCCCGCGCCGCGCCGGCGGGGCCGCTGAAGGGCGAGCGGATCGTCGTCGTCGGCGAGGCGCGCGACGGGGCAATCGCGCAGGCGCTCGCCGCGCAGGGCGGCACGATCATGTCGGCGGTCGGGCTGACGACGACGATGGTGGTCGTCGCCGATCATCTGCCCGATGCGCGCGCGCCGCGCGCGCGCGCCGAGATGGACAAGGCCGCGGCGGCGCGGCGGGCTGGCCGGGCGATCCGGATCGTGTCGGCGCGGACGCCGGGCCTGCTCGACGACGATGCCGGGGCCATTGTTGGCGGCTGAGGGGTTGAGCCGTGGACGACGGGGCGCTTCCGCGCTCCCGAACCGAAGGACGTCTCATGGTAAAATCGATCTCCGGCATCGTAGGCGCGATCAACACCGCCGTCGGCAAGGCCAAGCAGAACGCCGACGATCCGTCGCTGCACGAAGAGGGCGCCGAACAGGAAGCGCGCGGCACGAAGCAGCAGGCCGACGCCAGGAAGAAGTAGGCGGATGCGCGTTCGCCGGCGGGGTCAGCCCTGCCGGTGGCCGCCCGCCCGGCGCCATTGCCGATAGCCGAGGACGGCGAGCCCGACCATCGCCGCATAGAGACCGGCGGTCGGCAGCAAATCCTTCCAGACGAACATGCCGACGTAACAGACGTCGACCACGATCCACAGCAGCCAGCTCGCGGCGTGGCGGCGCCCGGTCCAATATTGCGCGACGAGGCTGAAGCTGCTCAGCGTCGCGTCCATCCAGGGCAGCGCCGCGTCGGTATGGTGGCTGGTCAGCCAGCCGATGCTCACCGCCCCCACCGCGCCCGCCGCCAGACCCACCAGCGCCTGCGCCGGCCGCAGCGGCGCCACCACCACCTCGCCCTCGCTATCGGTCCCCCGCGCCCAGGCGACCCAGCCGTAGACGATCGCGATCGCGAACAGCAGTTGCAGTACCATGTCGGCGTACAGCCGCACGTCGAGGAACAGCTTCGCGTATAACGCGCAGGCGAGCAGGTTGACCGGCCAGCACAGCATGCGCCGCCGCGCGGTCAGCCAGATACCGGCGAAGCTGACGACGACCGCGACGATCTCCAGCGTCGTCATGGCTTGGCCTCGCCGATCCGGCGCAGCAAAGCCTGCCCCGCGGCGGAGCGGAACCACGCGACATGGCCGATGGCATAGTCGTCCCAGGTCAGCGCCGCAGCGGCGGGATCGATGACCACCGCGGTGAAATAGTCGATCTCCGACAAGGCGAATTCGAGGTGGACGAGCGGCAGCAGCCGGACGATCGCGGCGATATCGGCGGCGGCGAGCGGGACGCGCGATGCATAGCCGGCAAGCAGCGCCAGCGCCGCCGCGGGATCGGCGATGTCGTCGCCCTGCGGCAGGTCGAGCCAGCGGATCGCGCTGCGTTCGATCGCGGTGGCGATATCGTGCACCGCGCAGGTGCGATCGGCGAGGCCGAAGTCGATCACCGTCCGCACGCTGCCGTCGTCCGTCCAGAGCAGGTTCGACGGATGCCAGTCGTTGTGCGTCCACAGCGGCGGCTGATCCGCCAGCACCGCGGGCAGGCCGTCGCCGAGCGTCGCGAACAGCGCGCCGAGCTGCGCCCGCCACGGCCGCGTCGTCAGGAAGGCGGCCAGCGCCGGCCGGGCGGCGACATAGGCTTCGGCCGCGGCGAGCGGATCGCGTGCCGGCAGGATGGTGAGGCTGGCGACCAGCGGCTGCGCCCGGCGGGCAGGGGCGGCGAATCCGGCCGCGGCGAGGTGCAGCCGCGCCAGCGCGACGCCCGCGGCATGCGCCTGCGCGTGCGAGAAGAACGGCGTCCACGACAGGCGGTCGCGGTAGAGATCGGCGCCCGGCGCCTGCCGGTGCGCTTCGTAGCGCCACGCGTCGATCGCGATTGCGGTCGCACCGTCGGCCGTCGCGAGAACCTCCGGCACCGATAGGCCGGCCGCGGCGAGATGCGCGATGAACGCATGTTCCTCGGCCAGCCCCGCGATCGACCGCAGCCGGTGGTGGTGGCGCTTGAGCAGGACGGTGCCCGTCCCGGTCCGGACCAGGGCCGCCGCCGAGAAGGGGCGCGGCGAATGCCAGTGCAGCCCGATCGGCGGTCCCGCCGCCGGAAAGCGCGCCAGTACCGCGGCGGCCTCGCCGATGGTGATCGCCGGCCAGGTCGGCGCCTCCAGCGCCTGCCCCATGCCGTGCACCAGATGACCGGCGGGCGTCATCGCCTCAGAACGCGCGCGAGACGGTCGCCATCACCGCGGCGCCGCTGCCGATATAATAAGCGGGTGCCTGACCGGCGATGACGGTGCCGTTGCGGCCGATGGTGTCCTGCGCATTGGTCGTCACCGCCTGCACGCCGGCGAGCACGTGCGGATCGGTGACGTTGATCGCGTTGACGCGCAGGTCGGTGCGCTTGCCGTCGAGCCACTCGGCCAGATGCACGCCGATCGACAGGTCGAGCGTCGCATAGCCCTTGATGCGCTCGTCGTTCATGAAGGTGGCATATTGCCGGCCGAGATATTTCGACGCGATGCTGCCGAAGACGCGACCGTCGTCATAGGTACCGCCCGCGCCGAACTGCACCGTCGGGCTCGACACCGCATGCCGGCCGCGCGTCGGCAGCAGGTCGCCGCCGACCGGCAGATCGTCGTCGAGCCGCGCGTGCAGATATTCGCCCGACACATAGAGGCTGACCGCGGCGACCGGGCGATAGTCGATCTCGGCATCGACGCCATAAGAGGTCTGTCCGCCGGCGTTGAGCGTCGCATTGACCTGCGCACCGCCCTGATCGACCACCGTCGCCAGCTGGCGGTTGCGGAATTTATAGTGGAAGCCCGTCACCGAGGCCGAGACCGCTTCGCCGATGAAGCGATAGCCGAGCTCTTCCGACACCGAATATTCGTTCTTGAGCGCGTTGCTGCCCTGCACGACCAGCGCCCCGCCGGCATAGCTGTTGTACAGCGTGAATTCGTTGGGCGTGCGGAAGTTGGTGGTGACGTTGGCGAAGAGCTGTTGCCGGTCGTCGAGCTGGTAATGGATCGCGGCGCGCGGCAGCGCGGCGAAACTGTCGATCCGCACCTTGTCCTGCGGTCCGGGCAGATAGTTGCGGCCGTTGCGCAGCACGTCGACGCCCTTGAACCCGACGTCGACCGTCAGCCGCGGCGCGACGGCGATGCTGTCAGCGAGGAAAAAGCTCTTGGTGACGGTGACGGTGCGCTGGTTCTCATAGGCGAGCAGGCGGCCGTCGGCGGTGCGGATCGCCCTGGCGCGATAGCCCCAGCGGTCGGTCGGCCGACCATCGGCATCGATGCTGGTATAGGATTGGGTGACGCGATCGGTGCCGTAATCGAACCACAGCCCAGCGGTGATCCGGTGGCTGCCGGCCTGCAGCGTCAGCTTGGCGACGCTGCCGCCGCGGAACTGGTCGCCGGTATAATTGCCGAGCACCGTCGCGACGCCGTCGACTGCGCCGGGCAGCGCGATCGGCTGCGCCAGCTCCTCGGTGCCGAGGAAATTGCCGGTGGTGGTGAGCTGCGTGCCATAAGGCGAATTGCCGTAGCCGAATTGCGCATAACTGGTGCTGTCGAACGTCAGCCGCTCGCCGAGCTCGAGATGCACCGGCGCCGAGGCGTAAAGATTGCGGAACGGCGCGCGATAGAGCCGCCAGTAATCCGTGGCGCCCGGCGTGTAGCGCTTGGCGTAGTTGAAGCCGCGGCCCTGCGCCTGCCATTCGGCGAGCGTCGGGCTGGGGTAGCTCGACGAATTGGCGTCGTTGAACGACAGCGCGAGGCTGGCGCGATTGCCCGCGCCCCATTCGTTGAGCAGCTTCGCGTCGATATGCTGGCGCGTGTCGAAGCCGGCGCCGCGCCAATTGTCCGCACGCGTGTTGGAATAGGACAGGAAGGCCTTGAGCCCGGTGCCGCCGATCGTCCCGCTGTCGATCCGCACGAAGCCGCGCCGCGCCGCATAGCTGCCAAGCGACAGATCGACGAGACCACCCGCCCGCGCCTTGGGATCGTCGAGCGCCAGCGACAGCAATCCGCCGGCACCGCCCAGCGTCGGCGAGTCGATGTCGACCGACCCCTGCGCGATCGATATCCGCCGGAGATTGCCGGGGTCGGCGAACTGTGACGGATAGGCGTAATAATAGCCGATGTCGTTCTGCGGCGCGCCTTCCATCAGCACGCCGATCTCGTCCTGCCCCAGCCCGCGCAGCGTCAGGCTGGAACTGGTCGACAGGCCATAGGGATCGCTCGACGCGACATTGGCGCCGGGCAGCAAGGTGACGAGCTGGAAGGCGTTGAGCGTCGGCGCCTGTTTGACGATGAAGTCGGCCGAGATCGCGCTCTGGCTCTTCGGCGCCTGTTGATCGGGCAGCAGCCCGGCGGGATCGGGATGGCCGACGACGCGGATCTCGGCGGGTTCGGCGGTCTGCGCCGCGGCGGGTGCCGCGAGGAGCAGCACCGGCACCCCCAGCGCGAGCCAAAATCGCGCGGGTCGCATGTCGAAACGGGAAACAAGAGCCGGAATCGTTCGCATCCACTTCATCGGAGGAACGACGGCGCACCGCAGACCCTCCCTACGCCGGTATCACCCGGATCAGGTTCAGCGGGTCATGGGCTGCTGCCCATTTCTCAGCCGCGCGTCAGCGGCCCCCCGGGGATGGCCCGGCTTAGGCGATCCCGCGGGGTAGCGATAGGGGGCTCGATTACAGCGCCAGATCGGGG
>NZ_SCMZ01000090.1:0-6275 GCF_005503285.1 Sphingomonas sp. 2SG | reverse complement strand
ATCGGGCCGGGGCCGGGGGGTTGCGGCTCGGTTGTTTGCCCACGCACGGAATGGGCGCGGAGACGTCGGCCTCGGGGAGCGGGGATCGCGGAACGCTTCCTCGCCCTCCACGTGTCCCCGCGCAGGCGGGGACCCAGGGTCAAGCAGAGCAACGTCTGTACCGAGTGGGACTCCTGGACTCCTGCGTTCGCAGGAGCACTGGTGAGGGTAACGCTATGCGTATTCCGGCTCGCGTCGGCGATAAGGTGGCGTCAAGCGGGGCTTCCTCGGCCATCGATCGGGGGAGCGTCCTAGCGCAGCAACCCGGCGGCGCGGAGTGCGTCGTTGATGACGCCGGCGACGCCGGTCGGTTCGCGCGTCGGCGTGGCGATCCGCGTCAGTCTGGCGGTGCCGCGCGACGGCGCGGCCAGCGCCGGGGCGATGCCCCAGAAGGCGGCGATGCGGCGGGTCGAGGACAGGCCGACGTCGAGCATGAACGGGCCGGGCGTGCCGCATGCCTCCGGGCCGTGCGCGGCGATCGGGGTGCCGTGGCCCATGCCGTGGATGCGGTGATCCTCGATCACCACCCGGCCGGCGGCATCCTGCCAGCCGCGATAGGCGTGATTGCCCTGCGCCGCCTCGACGTCGGGTCGCGCCGCGACCTGATGCAGCGCGCGCCATTGGGTCAGCAGCGCCTCGGCATTGGTCTGGTCGACCGTCGCGTCGGCGTCGCCGTGCCAGATCGACAGCGTCGGCCAGACGCCGCGATGCGCCGAGGCGTCGCGCGCCAGCGTGCCGAGCGCGACGGCGTCGGGCATGTTGTGGCCGCGCATCCGGTCGAGCGCCTGCATCACCCCGCTCGCGGTGCCGTACGGCAGGCCGCCGAGGATCGCGCCGCCGGCGAACACTTCGGGATAGGTCGCCAGCATCACCGCGGTCATCGCGCCGCCCGCGGACAGGCCGTTGACGAAGACGCGGGCGGGATCGACGTCGTGCGCGTCGATCATCGCCGCGATCATCTCGCGGATCGAAAAGGCCTCGCCATGGTCGTGGCTGACGTCTTCGGGCGCGAACCAGTTGAAGCAGAGGTTGGGATTGTTGGCGCGCTGCTGCTCGGGGAAGAGCAGGACGAAGCCATGCTCGTCGGCGAGCCGGGACCAGCCGGCGCCGGCGTCATAGCCCGCGGCGGTCTGCGTACAGCCGTGCAGCACGACGACCAGCGCCGGCCTTGCCGTCACCGAATCGGGGACATAGGTGCGCGCGAGCAGATTGCCGGGATTGCGGCCGAAGCCGGTGAGCTGGCCGAGCCGATCGCTGCCGCCCGTCCAAGGCTGCTGCTGGCCCTGCGCCGCGGCGAGCCGGCTGATCGTGTCTGACAAACGTCGCATGCGCGCACTCCGAAAGGGACAGGACCGCCACCAAGCGTGTGATGCTGCATTGCACAATATGGTCGGGGGTGATGGGATAGCAAGGCGGCGCGTCTTCCCACCCCGCGGGCAAGGGAGATTTAGCGAACGATGAGGTCGACCTGGCTGCCGCCGGCGGGATCGGCGCTGACGTAGACGACGTAAGCCGCGTTGCCATGGGTGCCGCCCAGGACGTGCTGCGCGCCCGATGCCTGATGCTCGGCCGAATAGCCGGCGCGGGTGACGCGGGCGTTATACCAGTCGAGGATGCGGCCGACCGGGGCGCTGCTCGCGAAGCTGACGACGCGCAGGCCGCAGGCGTCGTTGCCCGCCGCCTCACGGACGCGGGCGTCCGGGTAGAGCGGCACCGCGGCGGGCAGGCGATTGGCCCACCCGGCCGAATAGGTGACGCGCGCCGCGCAAGGGGCACCGGCCGCCGATTGCCGGCTGGCGAGTTCGCCCAAGGTCAGCGCGCCGTCGGCCTTGCGGCAGGCGGGGCAGTCGCTCTTGGCGGCGGGGGTCGGCTTGAGGTCGGCCGCCGCGACGCGGTCGGGGGTGGCGATCACCGGTTCGGGTGGCGCGGACAGCGGGTCGGGACGGCTCGGCGGGCGCACGACGTTGGTATTGGCGCTCTGCGTCAGCGCCGGATCGACCATGATCTGGTCGCGCAGCGCCGCGGTCAGCGCGGGATCGCGCTGGTTGCCGGGGCCGGCGGCGGTGAGCTCCTGGTCGAGGCTGTCGAGATCCTGCTGCGAAGCAGGCTGCTTGCTGCACGCGGTCAGCGCCAGCGCGAGCAAGAGGAGGGGGCGAATCGCAGTCACCGCAATGAGATGGCGCAGCCACCGTTAAGACGCCACCGGTGAATCCGGTTAACATTACGTCACGCCGGCCCGGCTTGTCCCGTGCGGGGACGAAGGCCATATTCGGGCCATGCTCAATATCGTCTCCATCGCGATCGGCTTCGTCACCTTGGTGCTCGGGCTGGTCGCGTTCATTCCGCTGCTCGGCTGGATGAACTGGCTCGTCATTCCGATCGGCATCGTCGGCGCGGCATTCGGCGCGCTGTCGTCGTCGAACGGCGGGCGCAACCTCAATCTGGTGCTGATCGTGATCTTCGCGATCCGGCTGAGCCTGGGCGGCGGGATCTTCTGACCAGAGAATGCGTCCCTGGCCTTTCGCCAGGGACGCGCCGGGATCAGCCGAAGGTGGTGGCGAGCGTGATCTCGCAAGTCAGCACCTTGGAGACCGGACAGCCGGCCTTTGCCTCGTTGGCGATCCGCTCGAATTCGGCCTGGTCGATGCCCTCGACGTGGCCGGTGAGGGTCAGCGCCGATTTGGTGATCGTGAAGCCGTCGCCGTCCTTGTCGAGCGTGACCTTGGCGTCGGTCTTGAGATTACCCTGGCTGTGGCCCGCACCGGCCAGCGCGAAGGCGAGCGCCATCGTGAAGCAGCCGGCGTGCGCGGCGGCGATCAGCTCTTCCGGGTTGGTGCCGGCGCCATCCTCGAAGCGGGTGTTGAAGCCATATTGCGTGTCGGACAGGACGCCCGACTGGGTCGTGATCTTGCCCTTGCCGTCCTTGCCGAGGCCTTCGTAGCTCGCCGAAGCGCTGCGCGTTACCATATCGTCGGTCTCCATCGTGGGATTGGTCCGAAGCGATACGCAAAAGGGGCGCCGCGAGTTGCCTCGCGACGCCCCCGTCGACCGAAAAAGGTCTCGGCTCAGCGGCAGCGACGCTTGCCGCCGCGATCGATCTCACGGCCGAGCAGGCCACCGGCGACCGCGCCACCGAGCGTGCCGACCGTACGGTCGCCGCGGGTGTCGATCGTCCGGCCGAGCAGCGCACCGCCGACCGCGCCGACCACGGCGCCGGTGGTGCCGTCGGGCTTGCGGCAGCGGATACGGCCGCGATCGTCGCGCCATTCGCGATACTTATGGCGCTGCGCATCGGCCTTCGACACCGGGACGATCATCGTCGCCGGCACCACCATCGCCGCACAGCCCATCGCAAGCATCAGATTTCGCATGGTAACACTCCCGTTTTTTGAAAATCGTGTCGCATCAACGTCATCCTGTTAGGCGCGGTTGCATGAACCTGAAACAACGTTCCGTTCAGGAAACGACCGGGGGGTCGGGGGGCTCATTTGCCTTCGCCGCGAGACGCTTGCGGTACCGATTGGCGAGCAGGGTCGCACCCAGCACGAAGCCGCCGGGCGCGAGCAGGACGACGGCGGCAAGGCCGATCTGCTGTTTGGTGAAACGCATGGGGACGGTGGTAGCGGGACGGGATGAACGATAGATGAGGGGCGCGGTCGCGCGCCGTCAGAACGGCATCTTGAGGCGGAGCATCGCGCGTGGGGCACTCTGGCCGTTCGGCAGGCTGCCTTGTTCCGCCTCGGCCGAGAGGCGGGTCTTGCCGAGCGTCGTGACGGCGCGGATCGGGCGTTCGGCGTAGCGGGTCTCGTCGAGCCGCGGCAGACGGTCGGCGCCCGCCGCCCGGCCGCAGACGACGATGTCGCCATGCCGGTCGGGGGTGCCGCAGGGCACCGCCAACGGCGCCGGCGCGGGTCTGATCGGGCGAAGTTCGGCGGGCAGCGGCGGTCCGGCCACCGGTGCCGCCTGCAACGCCATCATGATCGCCAGCCGCATCGTATCGCCTCCCGATGCGGTAAAGCTGCCGGCCAATTGCGGCAGCCGCATGACGCCTCAGCGATAGTTGAAGCTGATGCTGATCCGCTCGCCCTTGGCGGCATTGGGGACGACCTCGTGGCGCAGCCAGCTTTCCCACAGGAAGACGCTGCCCGGCTTCGGCTCGGCATAGACGAAGGTGGCGTGGCTCTCGTCGGCATCGGCGCGGCGGGTGGGGGCGGCCATCATCATCGGCAGCCGCGGATCCTCGAGCCTGAGCGCGCCCGCGCCCGGCGGGGTTGCGACATAGATTGTGCCGCTGACCGCGCTGTGCGGATGGATATGGCCCGAATGATTGCCGCCGGGCTTCAGAACGTTGACCCACAAACTGTCGAGCTTGAGCTTGCGACCGCCGAGATCGAAGGCGCAGGCGTCGGCGAAGCGCGCGACATGTTTGTTGAGCAGTCTCACCAGATCGGCGAAGCGCGGGTCGCGCGACGGCAGATCGTTGAGCGAGGCGTAGGAGGTATAGCCGCGATAGCCGTGCGCCTTCGACCAGGCGACGCCGGCGCGATCCTCGCGCGCGAGGTCGAGGCAGGCCTCCTCCAGTTCCGCGAGCAGTGCGGCGTCGCCGAGATCGTCCTCGTAGAAGCGGGTGGCGAACAGGGTGCGGACGGTCATTGGGCGAGCCTCAGGGCAACGTCGTTCATGAAGCGGACGTCGTCGTCCGCGGCGAGCCACGGCGCCTCCGCCCCGATCGCGCCGAGCATGTCGGCGAGCGGATCGAGTTCGGCCTTGGCGTAATTGCCGAGCACATAGCCGGTGACGCGGTCCTTGTGGCCGGGATGGCCGATGCCGATCCGCACGCGGCGAAAGTCGGGGCCGAGATGCTGGTCGGTCGAGCGCAGCCCGTTATGACCGGCGGTGCCGCCGCCGCGCTTCACCTTCACCTTGAACGGCGCGAGGTCGAGCTCGTCGTGGAAGACGGTGAGCGCATCGGGGCCGAGCTTGTAGAAGCGCAGCGCCTCGCCGATCGCGCGGCCGCTCTCGTTCATGAAGGTGGCGGGCTTGAGTAGCAGCACCTTCTGGGTGCCGACGCGGCCCTCCTGCGTCCAGCCCTGGAACTGCTTACGGACCGGCGCGAAGCCGTGCATGTCGGCGATCAGGTCGATCGCCATGAAGCCGACATTGTGCCGGTGCATCGCATATTGCGGTCCCGGATTGCCGAGCCCGGCCCAGATCTGCATGACGTTCCTATTCTTCCTCGTCACCCCGGACTTGTTCCGGGGTCGACTCCGCGGCTGGGAGAACGGCTGGAGGCTCTGGTTCTGCTCCTAGCCGCCCGGTGGACCCCGGAACAAGTCCGGGGTGACGGGGTGGGTGGGATAGCGGTCCGGCCAACGAAAAAGGGCAGGGGAGCGTTGCCGCTGCCCTGCCCCGGTTCCGTCACCGCCGTGGCGGCCCCCCAGCTTAGTTCTTCTGGGTGGTGATCTTGTCGTCGTCGTTGTCGTCGTCGTTCGGCTCGGCGTCGGCAGCAGCCTCGGCGGCCTGCGTCTCGGCGACCTCGGCGTCGAGCGCCTCGTCCTGCGCGGTCGGGACGGTCGGCGGCACGATCGTGGCGATCGCGAAATCGCGGTCGTCGATCGCCGGCTTGGCGCCCTTGGGCAGCTTGACGTCGCTGATGTGGATCGAATCGCCGATCTCGAGGCCCTTCAGCGAGATGCTGATCTCGCTCGGGATGTCGGCGGCGTCGACGACCAGCTCGATCTCGTGGCGGGTGATGTTGAGCACGCCGTTACCGCGCTTGATGCCGGGGGCATCGTCTTCGTCGGTGAACACGATCGGCACCGCGACGGTGACTTCGGTGTGCTCGCCGATGCGCAGGAAATCGACGTGGATCGGGCGATCGGTGACGGGGTGGAAGGTCACGTCCTTGGCCAGCGTCCGCTGTCCGTCGATCATGATGACCGAGGTCATGAAGTGACCGGTCATCAGCGCCTTGGTCAGCGCCTTCTCTTCGAGGTGAACCGAAGTCGGTTCCTTGTTCTGGCCGTAGATCACGGCGGGGACGCGGCCGTCACGACGCAGCGCCCGGGAGGCTCCCTTGCCAACCCGGTCGCGCGTCTCGGCTGCGAGCGTAATGGTGTCGCTCATGCAGATAACCTTCCGAAACGTGCTAAAGTGTCTTCCCGCGCCACGCCTCCAGGGATGACCATGGCCGGAAGCGGGGGCGCTTAGCCGATGGGGGGTGAAAAGGCAAGGTG